>JADFZD010000320.1 GCA_015232705.1 Magnetococcales bacterium
CGTACCGGAGATCGGACTTTGATGGATTATTTGTTGAAACCATTGAGAAAAACCATTTCGGATTCGTTTGGAGAGAGATGACTGCTTCAGCGACTGTCCTTGCCGCTGGGAACGGATATCCCGGCACCATCCGAATACAGGCCAAAGGCCTGGCCCGAATTCGAGGAAAGGTACGAGCTCACTACTGTCCGGTTATTTAATCAAACAAAATCAACTGCTTGGTCTGGTTTTCCTGATCGATCCTTTTTATCATATTGCCAACAGATTGATTTATAGATATTTTCTCGAACGGAATAACTGAAAAAATCTGTAGCAAAGTGTAGAGGGAGACGTCGAGTTGGAGACGTTTCTTGATGATGGCGACCAGCACGTAGACGGATATGGCGATCCAGATTTGAGTCTTGACAGCGTTTTCCGAAGTGCCGAAGAACCGCTTGATACGTAAGTGTTGCTTAATCCATTTGAAGAAGAGTTCGATCTGCCAACGGCTCTTGTACAGTGAACAGATCGAAAGGGCCGGAAGACTGGTTTGGTTGGTCAAGAAGACCAGCGTTCTGCCCGTCTCTGGATCTTTGAAACGAATACGGCGCAGATGTTCTGGATAGCGCTTCTTGGACTGAGGACCGCTCAAGGTGATGGTCTGATCGCAAATCAGGCCGGTGGTACGGTCTGTGGGCGAAGAGTAGACCCGTCGTGCGCATAGGTTGGACTTGGCACGTGTCACGAAGAAGCTGCCAGCCTGATGAAACGTGTAGAGGCGCTCGAAGTCCAGATAAGCCCTGTCCATGACGTAAAATGCGCCTGGTTCCGGCACGAGCATGTCGAGCACATTGACATCGTGCATCTTGCCATCCGAGATATGGATGAAGCTGGGGATTGAGCCACGCAGATCCAGAAGGGTGTGCATCTTGACAGCCGCCTTGGTCGTGCGAAACGGCGCCCAAGGGAATACAGACAGGCAGAGGTCGATGGTGGTGGAATCCAGGGCGTAGACCGTGTTGGCGAGTTCGATTCCCAATTCTTCGGTTGCATAAAGCTCGCGGGCCTGACGAATAAGGATCCACGCGAAGTCGGCGTAGATCCGCCAATCGCGCGTCTCGTTGGCATCGGCCAAGGTTGATCGTTTGACAGGATGTCGAAAGCCCATATGGTAAAGCTTGGCCGTCTGGGCGGCCAAGCACGTCTCGATATCGCGGAGACTTTCGCGGTACGTGAGTTGGGCAAAGGCCATGGCACGGTACTGTTCGGCGCATGTGAGTGTCCTGACTCGTTGATCGCCTGCATAGCGATCAACAATCCGGTGAAAGGTGGTCCATGGCAAGAAATCCATGGCTTGGGCGAACATCGTTTTACCGACATACATGGCAGTCTCCGTGGTGGTAGCACCCCCCCCCTGAGAGAAACTGCCAGGATCCCGGATTTCGTTCAAGTCGAAACCGGGGAAAATTTTTCAAAAGAGCTTTGTGTACAGTTAGTTGCGACCGGTCTCCTCTGGCTCAACCGGACACTAGTGGTACGAGCTAAAGAAATCGTCTTCCGCCAGGGAACTCTTTTAGAAGCATTCCGTTCCAAAACCATAGAGAGCATCATTGGCCATGATTCACACCGACACCTTGCATCTGCGGCGCGGATGGTTCTCACGGGAAGCGACCTGGAGTTGAATATGGACAAATCAATGGTGGCGAGTTGAGCGATATCCAATCCAAGACCTGTTGGCACTGTCTGGTTGGTGTCACGCTGAAGGAACTCCTGGAACCGGTGGGCATCGAAGTCCGCACGGAAGTCCCGGTGGTCTCCCTGCCGCCAAAGGCGGACATCATTCTTTTGCAACGCAAAGCAGGTCGGACCGAGGAGCAACGACTGCTGATGGCCGACGGGTTGTGGGATTTGGATGTGGACCAGATCCTGGCCGAAATCAAGGTGACCGAAAGCTTGAACGAGAGGGTGTTCGCCAAGGCTTATAGATATGATGATTCTTATCTTGAATATGCCAAATTGGAACTCCACCAGTTGCGGACCGTCGTTATCAGCTCAAAGACACCGCAAAAAGCACTCCTTGATCGCTGTTCGTTTCAACCGATTGGGATGAACGGCGTCTATGAAAATCAGCCAATCTTCGGCAGAACTCTTCGCTTGATTTTGTCCAATCAGTTGGACAACCATGCCAGAAATGCTCCACTGAAGTGCTTTGCCTCGCGTATGAAAGAGCGAAGAAAGGCATTCGAAATACTGGAAGTGAATGGGTTGCCTGATGTGTCAGAATCTTTCAATGCCGTTGTA
>JADFZD010000321.1 GCA_015232705.1 Magnetococcales bacterium
AGGGAATACTGGGTAGCGTCGATATCCTGGAACTCATCGACGAACAGCGTGGCATGCCGGGTGCGCAACGCGGCCACCAGTTCCGGCGCGCCATCGAGCCAGGAGACCGGCAGGGCGACCAGATCCTCCAGTTCGACGGCACCCCGTTTGCGCAACGCCGCACGATGATAGGCCAGGGCCGTGGCCAACTCCGCGCCTTCGGGAGTCCCGGGATCGATCAGTCCGCGCCTGAGGCGGGAGAATTGTTCCAGGCGCTTGAGCGCCTCGTTGCGGGTCCCTCCCAGATCCTCCATCAGCCGCCGCGCGGCATCGGCCTCGCCGGCGATCTTCACCCCTTCGGGATAGTCGAAACGTTGGCCATAACGACGGATCAACGACCAGCCCAGGGCATGGAAGGTCATGACCGGGATGCGACGCGCCACCTCCGGTTCCAACAGATGTCCCAGACGCTCGCGCATCTCCTCGGCGGCCCGGCGGGTGAAGGTCAATGCCAGACAGCGCTCCGGCTCCTCTCCCGCCCGGATTCTGCCGGCCAGCCGGTGGGTCAGGGTGCGGGTCTTGCCGGTGCCCGGACCCGCCAGGATCAGAAGGGGTCCGTCTCCGTGAGCGGCGGCGCGCTCCTGGGCGTCGTCCAGACCGTCTCCGGAGAGAAGCGCGTCATCCTCGCTGGATCCCTGAGGCGCGCCCGCATCCATGCTCGACGGAATCACCTTGTCGGGACTCTTGCGCGAAAGGGTCGGTTTCGCGGCAACCGGCGCGCGCGCTTCGACTTCCTCGGGTGCGAAAAGTCCAGCCGCGCTCCGGGAGGATCTCGTCTTCGCATCGAAAACCCGGATCACGCCGAATTCGCCATCGTATCCTCCCGAGCGGATCACCTCGCCACGCCGTACCCGGACAATTGCCTCGGCCAGACGCACCGATCCATGGGTGCGGATCTCCTCGACAGGAACCTCTTCGAGAATCGAGAGTTCGGGACCGAGGCGACGCAACAGTTCGTCGTAGGCGCGATGGACCCGGTTGCTGCTGACGCCCATACCCTCGACCTCGGCAATGATCTCCGGGAGGGGGATCAGCGACCAGAAGGGGGCGGCAGTGGCGGGTCTCTCCCCGCCCTCCGGGCGAACGGCCAACGCCTCGACGCGATTCAGCACCCCCACCGTCACCCCTTTGCCGCATACCGGGCAGATGCCGTTCAAACGTCGGGTTTCGACCGGATCCAGACAGACCCGACAATCCCGATGACCATCGAGATGATACTTGCCCTCCTCGGGAAAGAACTCCACCGTCCCGGCATACCCTTCGCCGCTCTTCAAGGCGTGCACCATGGCATGGTAATCCATGGCCGAGGTGAACGCCGTCGCCTCGCGCGCCACCTTGGACGGGGAATGGGCGTCGGAGTTGGAGACCAGGCGATAGCGATCCAGACTGGCCACGCGCCAGTTCATCGGCGGATCGGAGGAGAGTCCGGTTTCGACGGCAAAAATGTGGTCGGCCAGATCGCCGTAGCACGCCTGAATCGAATCGAAGCCGGATTTGGAGCCCAAGGCCGAAAACCATGGGGTCCAGATGTGCGCCGGAATCAGGAAGGCATCTGGATCGGCCTCCAGGGTGATCTCCAGCAGGTTGCGCGAATCCAACCCCAGGATTGGACGCCCATCGGCGTTGAGATTGCCGATCCGGCCCAGGCGTTGGTTGAGTCTCCGGGCCGCCTCCAGCGACGGGACGCCGATGACATGATGCACCTTGCGGGTCAAATCCCCTTTTTTATAGATGGTGGAGATCTCCACGGTCAGCATGAAACGCACTTCGCCACCGGCGCGCGGCACGGCGTTGGGCTGTCCCAAACCGTCGGCCACCTGGCGTTCCAGCTCCGGAGTGAGACGACGCAAACCGGGTTCCGCCTCGACGGTCTCCTCGGCGATGGCCGCCAGCCAGGCCGGATGGGTGAAATCCCCGCTTCCGAGAACTGCTATCCCCTTGCGGCGCGCCCAGAGCGCCAGATGCACGAGATCGCAATCGCGACTGGTGGCGCGGGAGTATTTGGAGTGGATGTGCAAGTCGGCAAAAAAACGCATACCTTTTTCTCCTGGCCGAAACGATTTCCGGATGACTGAACGCAATGCCCGGTATATCCTGATGGCAAACAGTAAAGCACCCGCTATCCACTTTACAAAGAGAGAAAAAAAATATGTCCCAATTTGATCTGGACCATGACACCGAATACCGTGCCTGGAGGGCACAAAAGCTGGCCAACTACCCGACAACCCTGACCG
>JADFZD010000322.1 GCA_015232705.1 Magnetococcales bacterium
CTACCAGCAAAGGTATAGCGAACCCTGCTGTCCCCGAGTCATGCGCGGTGCATCGTGAGGTGCAACGTGAAGCGTTGACAGGGGTGCGCGTAGGCCAGCCATTGAGCCGCGAAAATGTTATCAATTCGGGTGCCGACGATGTTGATCTTTCGGAAGGCAATATGTTTGGGAGCGACAACGCGAGTTCCTTCACAACCCGGCGTGGTCTTAGAACCTGGCATGTGCGCACGCTCCTTGCACGGAAACCGGGAGATCTTCCACTTGGCTGCTGGAGTTCATGCAGCCCGCATCGGGAAGACCGAAGAGGTTGTAGCCGATGATGAACGGGTGGAAGAAGTCGGACCCCTTGATAGTAGCGATGAAGTCGGCGAACAATGCTGGGCAACCGGCGGCGGAGTTGATGGAGCCAAGCGGGGGGGCCAAGGGAACCACGGACCAGCAAAGCATGCACCGAACTCAGTGTCGCGATAGGGAAAGCATGTCCCAGGCGTTGGATCGTGTACGGCAAGTCGCAAAGCGAAGGAAGGAGGAACGGTTTACTGCGCTCTTTCATCACCTGAACGTTGATCTCCTTTGGATGTCGTATTTCTGGTTAAAAAGAGATGCGGCCCCCGGAGTGGATGGCGTCACATGGGAGGATTATGGGGAAGACCTTGAAGCACGCCTTGAGGATCTCCATGCCCGGATACATCGGGGAGCGTACCGAGCGCAACCATCTCGGCGGAAGTACATTCCGAAGCCGGATGGTCGGCAACGCCCACTGGGCATTGCCGCGCTGGAAGACAAAATTGTCCAGCGTGCGGTGGTAGAAATGCTGAACGGGATATATGAGGAGGATTTCCTCGGATTCTCGTATGGGTTTCGTCCTGGACGTGGCCAGCATGATGCGCTGGACGCGCTCGTTGTTGGACTTACCTACAGCAAGGTGAACTGGGTGCTGGATGCCGATATTGCCGGATTTTTCGATACGGTGGATCACGAATGGCTGATCCGCTTCTTGGAACATCGGGTAGGCGACCAGCGTATGATTCGCTTGATTCGGAAATGGCTAAAAGTCGGAGTGATGGAGGATGGAGAAGTAACCCGGTCGGAACGCGGTACTCCGCAAGGAGCGGTCGTATCCCCACTGTTGGCGAACATCTACCTCCACTACGTATTCGACCTGTGGGCAAACCAATGGCGAGTTCGCCATGCCCGTGGAGAGGTCATCATAATACGATATGCCGATGACATCATTGTCGGATTCCAACATGAGACCGATGCCAAACTGTTTCTCGCGGACCTAACACGGCGGATGGGGGAATTTATGCTTTCTCTGCACCCGGAAAAGACACGTCTCGTCGAGTTTGGCCGCTTTACAGCGGAAAACCGCAAGAAACGTGGGCAAGGAAAACCGGAGACGTTCACGTTTCTTGGATTTACCCACATCTGTGGTCAATCCCAAGGTGGTCGATTTCAAGTCTGGCGAAAGAGTCGCCGGGACCGCATGGGAGCGAAGCTGAGGGCAATCAAGGAGGAATTGGAACGCAGGAGGCATCACCCCATTCGTAGTCAGGGGGAATGGTTGCGTCGAGTGGTGGCTGGGTTTTTCAACTACCATGCGGTACCAACAAATTCTCGGTCTCTGAGCGCATTTCGATACCATGTCATGGACCTTTGGCGGCGTTCGTTACGACGACGGAGCCAAAAAGACCGCACGACTTGGGACAGGATCGCAAGGCTGGCCGACTTCTGGCTGCCGAAACCCAAAATCCTCCATCCCTGGCCGAGTGCGCGTTTTGCGGTCAAACACCCGAGGTGGGAGCCCGGTGCGCGAATTGCGCACGCCGGGATTTGTGCGGGGGGTGCCCGGTGACGGGCATTCCTACCGCGTCAGGCCCGATTGACCAGAAAATTCCAGATGAAATTCCAAAATATGCTTTAACATTAATCCTATATCATGACTGTTTGGTGTCCATTTTTTTATTTTTGCTAACATTAATCTGAATATTAAATTCATCACGGATAAGCTCAGCATAAAATTGGCAAGACGCACATAATTTTATTTTCTCTTCATCTGGGCGTGGTAAGCCGTCCTTACACGACGTACCAGCAATGAAAGCACAGAACCGACCTCCATTCTTCCCACCAAAAATGCCATCCAAGTGTTCCGCAACACCGGCCTCACAAAAAGATTCTCTTCCGCATTTTACCATTTCCCAGCAATTTTTCTTTCTGCCAGCATCAAACTCCTGTTGAGCCAATTCCAAAATTGGTGTATTTTTTTTGGCCT
>JADFZD010000323.1 GCA_015232705.1 Magnetococcales bacterium
TTCGGAGACGCGGGGGGCGGTGCATGAACTCTTCCAAACTGCACCTTACCGTGAGACCGCCGAAGGGATTTCCAGAGTAAGGGGGGTGAGGGGGCCATCCCCCATCATGAAAAGTTAGCAGGGAAAACGAGCCATGAGCGTGGAAATCGACACCAGTGCCTTTACCGAAGAGGCCTATGAACTGCTCTCCGAACTGGAGGACTCCCTCTTGGAGTTGGAGGCTTCTCCGGCGGATCAGGAGTTGATCAGCCGGGTCTTTCGGGCCATGCATACCATCAAGGGCTCGGGTGCGATGTTTGGTTTCGATGCCGTGGCCGAATTCACCCATGAGGTGGAAACGGTTTTCGACATGGCTCGGAACGGCACGATTCCGGTCACCAAACAACTGATCGATCTCACGCTCGCCGCGCGCGACCAGATTCGTGCCATGCTCGATGCGGCTGCCGGCGGCGAACCCGCGGACCAGGCCAATGCCAACAAAATCATTGCGGGACTGCGTTCCCTGACGCCTGACAAAAAATCGGGCGCGGGTTCCGCTTCGGCACCCGCTGCGGGCAGTTCTCCGGGCAAGGGACCGGCTCCGGTTGTGTCTGCCAATGAACCCCACATCTTTCGTGTCCGGTTTGTCCCCAACGCCGATATCTTCGGCACTGGCACCAATCCGTTGTTGCTTTTGGGAGAGTTGCGTGATCTGGGGGATTGCCGCGTGGTGGCGATCACCGACAAGATTCCGGACTTCGAAGAGTTGGATCCAGAGACCTGTTACACGGGTTGGGAGATTTTCCTCACGGCGCAGGTCGCCGAGAATGCCATTCGCGATGTCTTCATTTTCGTGGAGGACGAGTGTGAACTGAACATCCGTCTGATCGACCGTGATCAGGCGATGCGCGATCAGCAGGACGGAAAAAAGCTCGGACAGATCCTGCTTGAGCGTGGCGACATCAATCCCGCAGAACTCGAAACCGCTCTTTTACCTCTTGGAGACCGACTGGTCCAGGCCGGGGTCATCTCCCATGACAAGGTCAAGGCCGCCCTGACCGAGCAGCAGGTGATCCAGGAGAAGCATGACAAGAAGAAAACTGCGGAAACCGCCACAAGCGTGCGAGTTCCCTCCGATAAACTCGACAATCTGGTCGATCTGGTCGGCGAACTGGTGACCATGCAGGCGCGTCTGACACAAACGGCCAACACCATCGGCGATCACACCTTGCAATTGATCGCCGAAGAGGTGGAACGGCTGACAGCGGAGCTTCGGGATAACACCATGAGCATCCGCATGCTGACCATCGATACCACCTTCAACAAGTTCAAACGGTTGGTGCGCGACCTCTCCACTGAACTTGGCAAGGAGATCGAACTGATCACCTCGGGTGGCGAAACCGAACTCGATAAAACAGTGATCGATCAGCTCAACGATCCTCTGGTGCACATTATCCGCAACAGCATCGACCACGGTGTCGAGGCGCCGGACGTGCGCCGCACGCGCGGCAAGAATCCGGTTGGCAAGATCACCCTGGCGGCGATCCACTCCGGGGCCAGTGTGCTCATCCGCGTGGAAGACGATGGTGCCGGACTGGATGCCCAAAAACTGCGTGCCAAGGGGATCGAAAAAGGGCTCATTTCCGCGGACGAAGAGTTGACCGAAAAAGAGGCTTTCATGCTGATTTTTGCCGCCGGATTTTCCACCGCTGCAAAAATCACCAATGTTTCAGGTCGCGGCGTGGGCATGGATGTGGTACGCCGTTCCATCGAAGGGTTGCGCGGATCCATCGATGTGGCCAGCGTCCTCGGCAAGGGAACCACCATCACCCTGAAGCTCCCTCTGACACTGGCGATCATCGAAGGGTTGCTGGTCATGGTCGAAGACGAATACTTCGTGCTGCCTCTGGCTGCGGTCGAGGAGTGCGTCGAACTCTCCCGCGACGATGTGAAAAAGGCCCATGGTCGGCATGTGATCAATGTTCGTGGGGAGATCATCCCCTACATCCGCATTCGTGATCGTTTCGAGATCACTGGTACCGCACCGGAGATCGAACAGATCGTCATCGCCGAGGTGGACGAAAAACGTATTGGATTCGTGGTGGACAAGGTGGTCGGGCAACATCAGACGGTCATCAAGACCCTTGGAAAGAACTTCCAGCACTCCGAAGAGTTCTCTGGAGCCACGATTCTCGGCAATGGGGGGGTGGCTTTGATTCTGGATCTCAACAAAATGGTCCGCTATGTCGAGGAGGAGGAGATCCGGGCATTGGATGCCGCGTGATCCCTTCTG
>JADFZD010000324.1 GCA_015232705.1 Magnetococcales bacterium
CGCCTGGGGAGAGGAGTATGGCGCGACAGGCTGCCAGGCTTTCTGGGGGGGTGTTTCCGGCGAGGGGGGTGACCCCTGGCAGCGAGGCGAGGGGAGCCAGCGCTGCGGGATTGGCATCCCAGGCGTAGACGCGGCTCTGGTGCGCGGAGAGAAACCGCACCACTGCGCTGCCGGAGCGGCCCAGTCCGATGACGCCGATGGGGGAGGAGTCGTTTTGCATCAGCGGATCTTCAGGGTTGAGAGGCCGATCAGGGCCAGGATGATGGAGACGATCCAGAAGCGCACGATGATTTTGGGTTCCGCCCACCCTTTGAGTTCGAAGTGGTGATGGATCGGGGCCATGCGGAACACCCGTTTACCCATAAGTTTGAAGGAGGCGACCTGGATGATTACCGAGAAGGTTTCGAGCACGAAGATTCCGCCGATGACCGCCAGGACGATTTCGTGGCGGGTGGCCATGGCGATGGTTCCCAGGGCGGCGCCCAGAGAAAGGGAGCCGACATCGCCCATGAAGACCTGGGCCGGATAGGTGTTGAACCACAGGAAGCCCAGGGCGGCCCCGACCAGAGCACCGCAGAAGATGGTCAACTCACCGGCGCCCGGAATATAGGAGATGCCCAGATAGTTGGCGAATTTGGCGTGACCGGTCAGGTAGGTGATGAACATGAAACTGGCGGCGGTGAGGATGGTGGGTCCGATGGCCAGACCGTCGAGGCCGTCGGTGAGGTTGACGGCATTGCTCGAACCGACGATCACCAGGATGGCGAAGGGGATAAAGAGCCATCCCAGATCGAGATTGATCTCCTTGAAGAAAGGCACCGACATGGCGCCGAAGACGCCTGGGGAGGAGAGCTGCAGAAAGATTGCCACGCCGATGGCGAGCATGGATTGCAAGAGAAAGCGCACCGAGGCTGGAGCGCCCTTGGTATTGCGTTTGGTCACCTTGTTGTAGTCGTCCCAGAAGCCGATGGCCCCGAAGCCGAGGGTGGTCAGCAGTACCATGTGGATGAACGGATTGGCGAGGTTGGCCCAAAGCAGGGTCGAAATCGAGATGGCCAGCAGCATCAGCGCTCCGCCCATGGTCGGTGTGCCCCCTTTTTCCAGCAGGTGGCGTTTGGGTCCATCGGTACGGATTGGTTGACCGTTGGTTTGCAGCCGACCCAGGGCGCGGATCATCCATGGACCAACGATGAAGGAGAGGATCAGGGCGGTGAGAATGGCGCCGATGGTCCGGAAGGTGATGTATTTGAAGAGGTTGAGCACCGACCAGTGGCCGCTCAGGGGATAGAGCAGATTATACAGCATGGTTTGACAATTCCTTCACAAGACGTTCCATGCGCATGCCGCGTGACCCCTTGACCAGGATCGCGTCTCCGGCACGAAGCAGAGTAGAGAGTTTTTCCAACCAGTTTGCCGGGTCATCTTCATGCCAGGCTTCGACCTCCGGCAGGTCGCGCCGGACAGCATCATGCAGGGCGCGCATCTGGACTCCGGCGGTAAGCAACAGTCGGATCCCCTGACGGGCAATTTCATGGGCCAGACCGGCGTGCAGGGCCGGGCTTTCGTCACCCAGTTCCAGCATGTCTCCGAGAATGGCCACGCGGCGCACGGACGGCAGATTTCCCAGGGTGGCCAGCGCCGCCGCCATGGAGCCGGGATTGGCGTTGTAGGTGTCATCGAGGATCATCTGGCCTTCGGGTCCGGGGAGCATGGCGCCGCGTCCGTCCAGGGGTTTGAAGCCTGCGAGCGCCTCCCCGATCGCCTCGGGCGAGGCGCCGGCCAGACGTGCGACCCCGGCGGCAGCCAGGGCGTTGACCACCATATGGGCGCCGCATACCCCCAGATCGACCGTTACCCGCGCGCCGTCCGGCCAGAGGAGCGCACCCCGTCGCGTCCCGCTCTCCCGATCCGTGGAGGGATCCTCCTCCCAGCGCAGATCGGCCTCCGGGGTTGGACCATAGCGGATTCGGCGACAGTGTCTCGCGGCCTCCTCCAATACCGGACGTTGGGGTTCGAGTGCCGGGATCAATCCCCATCCCGTCCCAGGCAGACCGGCCAGAAGCTCACCCTTGGCCGCGGCCACCCCCTGAATTCCCGAAAAGGCGGCCATGTGCGCGGGTTGGATGTTGGTGACCACACCGATGACCGGACGAGCCAGAGAGACCAGATGGGCGATCTCGCCCGGCGCGCTCATCCCCATTTCGATCACCGCCACCCGGCAGTCGGCGGGCATGGCCAGCAGCGTCAACGGGACGCCGATGTG
>JADFZD010000325.1 GCA_015232705.1 Magnetococcales bacterium
GTTCGCAACTGCCGGATTCAGGATAAAAGATTGTCATTTCAGCTCGGTGGAACCACTGGGCATTGCTGACGCCTGATGGCCGATTGCCTTGCAATGGTCGCAATGCTTCCATGGATTCGTGTACCAGGATGATGAAGGGTGCCCCTCCTCATGCACATGCATCGATGATGTCGCATCCCATCACGACGACCTCTTGCCGGTCGTCACATACGGATTCTCGCCACCCCGGAAATCCAAGCGAATCGGCACACCTTGAAACTCGAACTGCTCCCGCAAGCGGTTCTCAAGATACCGGCGGTAGCTCTCCTCGATGGCATCCGGACGATTGACGAAAAAGATCATCATCGGTGGCGAACTCTTCACCTGCGACATGAATCGCAGCTTGACCGGTCGCCCGGCAGCGCGCGGCGGCGGATTGGCCTCCACCGCCTCGGCCAGCCAGCGATTCAACACCCCCGTGGAGACGCGCTTTCTGCCCGCCTCCCACACCTTGCGCACCGCCGGCAACAACCGCTCCACCCCATGTCCAGTCCGCCCGGACAAAAACACCACCGGAGCATGATCGAATCGGGGAAAGGCCAAGCCCAACTCGCGCCGAAAGGCGTTCTCCGCCTCCCGTCCTCGCTTGGGCAGCGCATCCCACTTGTTCACCGCAAACACCAAGCCGCAACCCGCATCCAACGCATGGCCGGCCACACGCTGATCCTGCTCGCTGATACCGCGAATAGCATCCAGCACCAACACCGCTGTCTTGGCACGCTCCATGGCATTCAAGGCCGCAATCGCCGCGTATTTCTCGATCCGCAACGCAATCCGCGCCTTGCGCCGGATCCCAGCCGTATCCACCAGAATGTAGCGCTGCCCCTTCCCGTCCACCAGCAAGGCATCCACCGCATCACGGGTCGTGCCCGGCAACTCCGAGGTCACGAACCGCTCCTCCCCCAACAGCCGGTTGACCAGCGTACTCTTCCCGGCGTTCGGACATCCGACAATCGCCACCCGCGCCACATCGTCATCGTCACGCTTGGAACAATTCGAATCCCGCGCCTCTTCCGACACCCCACGACCCAACGCCAACCCCAACAGATCATCCACACCCGTCCCATGGGTCGCGGAGATCGCCACAACCGGCTGCAACCCCAAACGGTGAAACTCCCCCACCCCTTCGGCCCCGGAGACTCCCTCGGCCTTGTTGACCACGCACACCACCGGCTTTCCGCCGCGTCGCAGACGCCGCGCCAGCTCCTGATCATCCGGCAAAGCCCCAACCCGCGCATCCAACACCAGCAGCAGAACATCCGCCTCCTGGATCGCCAACTCCACCTGATGTCGCATGCGCGCCATCAACGGCTCGCGCTCGTCGAACTCGAAACCGCCGGTATCCACCACCCGGAACGGCTTACCCTGCCACACCGCCTGACCGTACTTGCGATCCCGGGTCAAACCCGGCGTATCATCCACCAAAGCCGCCCGGCTGCGCGTCAAACGGTTGAACAGCGACGACTTGCCGACATTCGGACGCCCCACCAACGCCAACAGCGGCCCGGAACTCCGCTCACCCCGCTCCTCCACGGGCTCCGTGCCCTCATCCCTATTCATAGCGCAGCAAATCGCCTCTGTTCGTCCACAAATAAACCCCGTCCTCGGCCACCACCGGCAACGACAACACCGGTCCCGACAGCGACTCCCGACCCAATACCCGTCCGCTGGCCGGATCCAGGGCATACAACCGCTCCTGGTCATCGGCCACGATCAAACGATCCTTGTAAAGCACCGGCGAGGTCAACTGTCCATCGCTCAGCCGCACCCGCCACAACTCGATGCCGTCTTCCGCGCCAATCGCCGAAACATACCCCTCCAGATCGACCACAAACAGACGATCCATCGACCATAACGGCTGGCGCACCGCAGAAAGCCGCTTTTCCCAAATCCGATTGCCCGTGGTCGCCTGACAGGCGATCAAGCGCCCCTGGTGGTTGACCATATAAGCCTTGCGCGCCCCCAGACGCGGACCATGCACCTCGGAAAAAACCACCGAGGCATCCACATCCTGCATCAGATCCAACTCGCTGCTTCCACCCAACACCCGCAGGTTGTCCGACCACACCTTTTGACCATCATCCGAACGCAGCGCAAACACCTCCCCGGAGGAGTACCCGACAAACACCAGACCATCCGCAAAAGAGGGGGTGGACGCCCCCATCACCACCAGCCCCTCGGAGAGGGTGGAATGGCTCCAGAGTTTCTGTCCCGTCGCAGCC
>JADFZD010000326.1 GCA_015232705.1 Magnetococcales bacterium
GACCTCGTCCAGGGTCAGTCCGGGATGGGCAGCCACCTCCTGATCCTCGACCGACTTGCCCATCTGGCCTTCCAGAAGCAGATAGGTCTCCTGGATCTGGGCCGCCGTCTGACGCACCGCACGCGGCACCCAGTCCATGGAGCGCAGCTCATCGAGGATCGCCCCGCGCACACGAAATTCGGCATAGGTCTGAAACTTGATCCCGCGATGCGGATCGAATTTCGAGACGGCATCGATCAGGCCAAGTATCCCCACCTGCACCAGATCGTCGATGTCCACCGACTGAGGCAGCTTCATCGAGATGCGGCTGGCCACATACTTGACGATCGGGGCATACTTGAGGATCACCTCATCGCGACTCAACCCTTCCCAGGTCGCACCCTGATCGTTGTCCGCCGGATCCTTGAGACTCTCTGCCTTCTTCTGGGTAACAGCCGCCACCATCGCGCCTACGACTCCGATTGCATGAGCGTATCCTGAAGCAGACGCCGCCAAAAAAAGATCATCCGCCCCTCCTCCTGACGCTTTTCACGCCACAGACGCATCAGGCTGGTGGCGATCTTCTGGAACGACTTCGATACCGCTGCCTCGGGATGGGAGATGGAAACCGGTCTCTGCACCCGCACCGACTGCGCCAGAAGGGCATCCTCGGGGACCGAACCGACGAAATTCAGAACCACGTTCAAAAACTTGTCCGCCACCTGCGCCAGGGTACGGTAGACATCCTTGGCCTCGGCTTCATCGCGCGCCTGGTTGACCACCAGGTCGAAATGGGATGCGCGATGGTTGAGAAACAGCACCTTCATCAAGGCATAGGCATCGGTGACGCTGGTCGGATCCGGGGTGGCAATCACCATGATCCGCTCCACGGCGAGCACGAAAAAACGCACATTCTCGGAGATCCCGGCCCCGGTATCCACCAGCACCACATCGAAATCGGCATTCCAGTGGTCGATGTGATCCATCAGGGAGAGTTTCTGCTCCTCGGTGAGCGTGGAAAGCCCGGCGACACCCGAGGCAGCCGGCAGAATGGTGATCCCTTCCGGTCCCTGGATGGCCACCTGATCCAGGGTCAGACGATCCTCCAGAACATCCTGAATGGTGAATTGCGGCGCCTCGATGCCCAACACCACATCGATGTTGGCCAACCCGAGATCGGCGTCGATCAGCAGCACCTTGTATCCCTGGCGGGCATACTGGATGGCAAGATTGACCGTAATCAGAGTCTTGCCGACGCCCCCCTTGCCGCTGGTGATCGCCATGGTGTGCGGAACCTTGCGTTGCGACAACTCTTCGTTGACCGGCGGCGCGGCAAGCGGACCCTTGGCCAGTCCGCTCGCCTTGCGGCGTTCGGCCAATTCCTTCAATGTCGCGACTTGATTGTCCAGATCCTTGATCATGACTCCCCCGCCACACCGCCATCCCATTCGTCAGGATCCGCCGGCTCAGCACGGAAAAAGGTGAATTTCATTTCAGATCCTCATGGATTATTGCAATTCGCATTCCAATTCAGATCCACACCACTCAACCCGGATCACTGATCCAGGTCGCGCTCCTCCAGAAACCAGCGTGCCATGGTCTTGGGAGACATCCAGCCCAGATTTTCCGGCACCCGCTGTCCATCGGTATACATGGTCAAAGGCAGGCCGGCGCGTACCGCCACGTTGAGGATGCCGCCGTAGGTGACGGTTTCGTCAAGTTTGGTAAAAATCAAACCGGTCGGCCTGAGCACGGAAAAACGCCGGAAAATCGCCTGCTGTTCGGTTTCCCGCACATTGGCCGCCATGGTCAGGATCACCTCGCGGTCATCTCCCATGATCGGCAGCAGACCGGCGGTGGAGTTGACCTGACGACGATTGTACGGGCTGGATCCCACGGTATCGACCAACACGAAATCGCAGCGATTGAGCGAATGCAATCCGGCCTTGACCTCCGACAAGGTGCGCGCCACCACCAGCCGCACCTGCAACAGCTTGGCATAGGTCTCCAATTGGGCCACTGCACCCACCCGGAAGGTATCCAGGGTGATCATGCCAACGGACCTCTGGCGATTGAGGATCAAATCGGCGGCAATTTTTGCCAGCGTGGTGGTTTTGCCGACGCCGGTTGGTCCCACCAGGGCGATGACACGGGCCGAACTGGCCAACGGATCACGAAATTTTAAGGCACGCTGAAAGGCAACGGCCAGACCCCGCTCCTTGCCGGAGCGATCCATCAGGACAATCCGGCGTGCGATGGGTTC
>JADFZD010000327.1 GCA_015232705.1 Magnetococcales bacterium
AGCGAATTCAGATAGAGCGGGCTTTGAAACAGCTCGATCATGCGTCACTCGCCCACTTTCAGACGGAATATTCTTCCAGGAATAGAATCAAGGTCCGCATCCTTTGCCTGCTTGCCAGACGCCTCCTGGTTGGCCGCCGGGTGCTGGTACTGCCCGGTCTTGCAGATCGAGGGGAGTACCTGTCCGGCGAGCCATTTCTGGAACGGCAGCGCCTTGGGTTTGTCAGACCGGCCCAAGAAGAAATAGAGGCCCTGTTCGGAGGGGATCAGCATGGTCTGATTCCCTCCAGGGGTAACAACGGATGTTGCCCCCTGGTGACAAAGGGGTCAGATCAGATCTGACCCCTTTCCATTCTTCCGGGACATGTTTGATCGCAGGAGCACCATTCCAAATTACTCCCAAGGCTTCTACCACATCCTTGGCAACGAACCACGGCTCACCGTCAATGGTGATGATGCGGATCTGTTTGGACTCGAAATTGAATAGGGTGATGGGATTGGTAGTGTTCATGCTTTGGCTCCTTGCGCTGCAAATTGAATGGCCGGAGCACGGACGTTATCAGGCGCGCGCTCTCCGGGGGCTGATAACCCCACGCAAGGTTGGGTAGCCACGCCTTTAGCCTTGCGGCCTGGACATGGACATGGCTCCCCCGGAGATCGACGAGCGGAAAATGGGCGCAAAAAAATCGCCAGATCTGACGGGGGCGGTTGTCCGCCTTGCGTTATGGAGTTATCAGGCTCCGGCAACGATAATGCCGTCAGGGTGGATGGGGTGTCAAACATATTTCTTTCTCCATGGAATATATTGTTCATGACCAATGCCTCACCTTTTGCTATGATTCTCACCTTCACGATACCCATGTCGAACAAGGAGACCACCATGACTGACCTGCATCGGCAGACGCCTGGCGATCCGGAAGAAGAAAACCTGCTTGGAGATCCGGAACTTGTGGTGCGCAGAATGGAGGAGATCGCCGGTTTTCCCTACATGCAAAAATTGACCGGACAGCGACTCACGAATACGGAAGAGGAGCTGTTGCGCGTGTGCGAGAAGGGGTTTGCTTCCCTTCAGGCCGATACCCGCTTGAAGCATGTCAGGCTGTGATCCATGGTGGAGGAGACCATCAGCCCCGCCATGCAGCGGGCGATCCGGTTGCACATCACCAGGACGTGGCAGCACTTTCATGTCGATTTCATCAAGACCCAGCTTCCTGCCGTACTGATCCCGGATGTCCGGATCAACCTTTCGATTCTGATGGAAGCCATCGAACACGCCTTTATCGACATCCACAGGATGGCCGCATGGCATCTGCCAATGGAAGATCGGCGGCCTGATCGTCACAAATGGTCCGGGTTCATGGCTAAATGGATCGCCAAGACGCGTCCGATCTACTGTAACTTCCCGGCCAGAGGCGACAGCGAGTCCGTGGTCAACATGCTGAACGCGCATTTCGCTCTGTACGTTTTTCGCTGTTTTCTGCAATGCAAAAGCGATAGCCATCACGAAATCCTCGCCAAAAACCTGCTGTACGCTTTCCATTACCGCGACGAACGCGGAGAAACCCTTGCCTTGCTCGCCTACTGTTACGAAGAGATGGCTAGGCCGTAACTACCCCCTTGTCACACGCCCAACCGGTCCATCTCTTCCGGCCCAAGCATCTCGAACATCATCTCAAACTCCCGCTCCTCCCGCACATAGACCGTGTGTTCGGTGTCGAGCGGGCAGTAGACCACGACCCCCAACCCCGCACGCACGCTCGTCTCGTCAATGCCGTGCGCCAGCAGTCGGTAGATGGTGCCGGTTTTTCTGTGTTTGAAAATCAACATTTCACACCGCGTCCGATTCCATCAAATATCCAAAATTTTCCTCTCGAATAAACGTCATCGCCTCATCGTCGTGTTTCAGTTTGCGCCCATCCGTGCGTCCAAGATATCGCTCGTCGCTGTAATGATCGTCATAACACGCGCCGCACGCCACACCCTCCATAAAACCCATAGCCATCCACACCACCGTCGTGTCGAGAAACAGTTCGGCTTTGCAAAGCTCACAGACGAAATCGCGATCAATGATTGCTCTGCGGATCAGTCCAACCGCCGCAGAACCCTTTGTGGTGTTATCGTTCAACTCTTCCATTTTCCAATCCTCAATTTGGTTTGCGCCGTCCGGACTCGAAATCCTCGCGCCCGTCCGCGCTGCTGTGGACCCACAGCGGCACGATGCCGCCCTCCTCAATCTCA
>JADFZD010000328.1 GCA_015232705.1 Magnetococcales bacterium
GCTGGTGATCTTTTGCCGGGTGGTGGGGAATCTGGCGCCGTACCGGGTGATGCTGGCGCCGCTGGAGGCGGAGGTGATCAGCGGGGAGGATGTGATTCTGTTGCAGTGGGCCAAGGCCCAGCAGCGCATCAAGGAAGAGCGCAAACGGTTACGGCGTCTGGAAATGCAGATCAGCGGGTGAGAACGATGCGCGATGACGGCCAGACTTGGGATTTGCAGCCATGAACGCCTACACGGCGCGCGAGTTGGCTGATTTGGTGAGTCAGGGGGCTGCTCCAGGACTCCCAATATCGCGTTTCAGAATTGCCGAGTTGGCAGACCGCGAATCCTGGCAGCGCCGTGCCCGGCAGGGCCGTGGTGGCGGGTGGGAGTATCTGCCCCCCGAGCCCTGGCGCACCCTGCTGGCGGTACACGAGTTCAAGCAGGCGGCCCCCTCTTCCGCGCTCATGGCGCCGGAGAGAGTCGAGGCCGCCGCGCGGCAGACCGAGGCCGGGGTGGAGAAGCGGCCCGCGCTGCGGCGCGATGCCAAGTTGCGCATTCTGGGGGCGTGGGAGCAGTTCCGCCATGACTCCGGTTTGCCGCTGGTGCGGGGGATGGAGCTGTTTTGCACGCTCTATGGCGCGATGCAACCGGTACAGAAAGGTGGATTTTCGGCCTCTGACGACATCGACGGGCAGCGGCATGTGCTGGCGATTCCGGCCTGGGTGCGGGCTGTATGTCCATCCCTGTGCGTGACCACATTGATCAATTGGCGCAAGGCGCGGGAGGCCGGGGCGCTGGAGGCTCTGGCAGGAGCCTACGGCAACCGGCGCGATCGGGGTGTGATCGACCAGTGCGAGCCGCTCAAGAACACGGTGATCGGGCTGGTGTTGAAGGCTCCGCACTGGAGTGGTCCGCAGCTGCGCGATGCGCTGTTGGTGGAGATCGGCGCGCAGGTGGAGGTGATCGAGAACGGTGTTGCGACCCTCAAGCCGATCCCGAGTGTTCGCAATTTGCAACGCTGGGTGGCGGATTGGAAGGCGCGCAACAAGTCCCTATACGTCCGGGAGACCAATCCGGACAAGTGGCGCTCCGAATACGCTTTGGCCATTGGAGACGAGGACGAGCATGTGGTGCGGCTGAACCAAGAGTGGCAGATCGACGCCTCGCCGGCGGATCTGCTGCTGACAGATGGGCGGTATCAGCTTTATGTGCTTGTTGATCTTTACAGCCGCCGGATGATGGGTCTGATCACAAAAACCGCCAAGACCGGCGCCACGTTGGTCTTGATCCGGCGCGCGCTGACAGCCTGGGGGGTGCCGGAGGTGATTCGCACAGACGAGGGGTCGGATTTCACCAGCGACGAGTTCGAGCGGGCCGTGTTGTATCTGGGCATCGCGCACGACGTGCGTGGCCCGTACCGGCCTGAACAGAAAGGCACCGTCGAAGCGCGCGTCAAGATCGTGCAACACCAGTTTGTCTCTCTGATGCCCGGCTATGTTGGCCATTCGGTGGCGGATCGACAAAAAATCCGCGAACGCAAGGCGTTTGCGGATCGGCTTGGCGAGTCGGACAAAGAGGCGTTCGCGGTGGAGTTGACCCGCGATGAACTGCAAGCGCGGCTTGATGACTGGTTGTTCCATGTGCGCGCGCACCAGCCGATGAAGGATGTTTTCAAGGATTCGCATCGGCGCGGCAAATCACCGTTTCAGATCGCCACCGAGTACACCGGGAGCATCCGGCGCATCGATGATGCGCGCAAGCTGGATCTGCTGTTGGCGCCGGTGCCCTCCTCCGGGGGACGGGCTGCCGGAATCCGCACGGTAACAATCAAGGGAATACGGGTTGAAGACGCCTATTTTTGGGACAACACCCTCGCGGATCCGCGCCACACCCGGCAAGAGGTGTTCGTGCGCATGGATCCGACCGACATGGGCACGATCTGGGTGTTCGATGCCGCGCACGAAACATTTATTTGTCAAGCGGTCAATCAGGACCGGGCGGGCCTCAACCGCGCTGAAATGGCCACCGAGGCCAAGGCCGTGCAGGCCAAACGGCTCTCCGAGGCGCGCAAGCAGGTGAGTGCCGCCAAGCGCGGCGTCAAGCCGCACGAGATCGCGGACGCGATCATCGCCAAGGGACGGAGCGACAACGGCAATCTGGTGGCCTTCCAGGCCCCGTCCGAGCTGCACGAGACACCGGCCTTGCAGGCCGCCGGGGCGGCGCTGAAAGCCAGCGAGCCGGTGCGA
>JADFZD010000329.1 GCA_015232705.1 Magnetococcales bacterium
TCCGGGCGCGCGATGCCGGCCATCTCGTTGGCGCCAAAGAGCGTCAACAGGCGGCGGGCGTGGCGTAGACGCTCATCAGCCGGCCACGTTGCGCAGCAGGAATCCGGCCCCAGGACCGACCATCGCCAGATTGCGCTCGTAGGTGGTCGGATAGAGCCACGACTTGATCTTGGCCTCGAATTGCGCAACCTCGACGAATGGATTGCCATCGAGCACGTAGGTGTAGCCGTAGGAGGGCGTATGAATGCTGGGGCCACCCTCGGGGAGATAGGCCAGAATGGCATCGGCTCCCCACACATCGACCATCACGTCCTGATCGTTCGCATAGTCCGCCTCGCCGACCACCACCCGCTTCAGGTTCCTCTGACTGGCCAGCATGTCGGCGGTGATCGAGGCGGACGAGGTGTACTTGATCTTCTCGATCACTAGCGGTGAATTCTTGGCGGCGTTGAACGCAGCGGGGCCCATGATCAGGGTGTTGGGGTAGCGCCCAATTGTGGAACGGATTGTCTCGCGCGCCGGATCGATGTCGGAGACCGGATTCGCGGCACCGTTGGTCCACGGCGTCTTGCCTGCACCGGCCAGAGTCAACACGTGGTCCGCGGCGTATTGGGCGGGATCACGCGCCAGGGCGGCCTGGTCGTACTCGGCCCCGAGCAGCAGAATGTCCATAACCGTGATGACCGCCTGCTGGGCGCCATGTCCACTCCGGATGGCGTGAAAAACGCAATCCCTCCATCATGCATCTCCGTCAGACACACGACCATTCTCAGCAGTCCGAGACAACGCTTCCCAAAACAACAGCCCAAGAGTCTACCGAGGCTTCTGCAAGTCGGCGACAAATCGCCGCATCCCCTCCTCCACCGCCAGGCCGCCCTGGCTGACGCTGGTGTTGTGGCTGCCGCTGGTCTCAAGGAAGGTTTTGGGATCGTTGGCCAGAGCGAACAACTCCCGACCATGGCGTGGAAAGATGACGGTATCATCACGACTGTGAAGGATCAGGAGAGGCACGCGGATCTGTCCGATCCGGCTGGCGTTGTCAAACCAGATGCGGCTCAACAGGCGGATCGGCAGATAGGGATAAAGCTCCTCGCCAACTGCCGGAATCGACAGGAAGGTTCCCTCAAGCATCATCGCTTGCGGCGCATGCCGGGCGGCAAGCCAGGTCGCCACGCCTCCGCCCAACGAATGACCATACAGGATCACCCGTTTTTCCGGCATGCCGAGCACACCGGTGAGATGGGACCAGGCCGCCTCGGCGTCGGCGTAAACCCCCGCTTCGGAAGGGGTTCCCTCGCTCAGGCCATACCCCCGATAGTCGAACAGAAATACCCCAAGACCCATCCTCTGGAACAGCTCGACATGCCCCTTCTGGCCGGAGATGACGCTGGCATTGCCATGAAAAAAAAGAATCACCGATCGCTCTGAATCACCCGGTATCCACCAACCGTGCAGACGGTGCTCCTGACTGAGAAAATGCACCTCCTGGAACAAAACACCCCACTCCGCCGGGGTGGCAGCCAACCCCTGCCTGGGACGAAAGACCTTGGATGATTGCGAGAAATAGAGTTGCGCCGACACACCCCCGTATACGAGGGCGAGGAGGGTTACCAGCACGATGAACAGTCGGCCCCACCATCGACGCCACCCTCCCCTGGCCTGGGAGCCCGGAGAGAAAGGCTCACCAATCCCAGACGTGCGTGGCGCGATCATGGAACCATTGCCGCGCGATGAGACCGATGGGGGGCGATCCCCCTCACCCCCCATCCGTGAAACTCCCATCTGGAGTTCCTCGGATAAAATCGGGTACGCCCCGCATGATCTCGCGCAGTTTCTCCTCCTGGATCCGCCCGATCGCCTCATCAAGGGTCAACCACACCCGCTCGCGAAAACTCTCCAGCCAGCGATCCAGAACCTCATCGACGCGCATGAGATAGACTTCGGCGACACAGGTTCCGCCCCACTTGGGGTAGTCGTACTCCCCGAGCGCCTCGGGATGGACCTGTCCGCGAATACCCGCCTCTTCATACGCCTCCTTGGCGGCGGATTCCGCAGCCGAAAGATTCGGCTCCACGATCCCCTTGGGGATGATCCAGCGACTGCGCGTACGCGAGGAGATCAACAGCACCCGCAGATCCTCCCCATCGCCACGCACCGGTATCACCGCCGACTGCCGATAATAGTAGGCCGGATAGCTCGTCATGGTTACGCCTCTCTTC
>JADFZD010000032.1 GCA_015232705.1 Magnetococcales bacterium
CCACAAAATAGTCCGTGAACGCACCTGCAATAAATCACATAACAGTTGCATCAGAATATTCTAATTTAATAAAAATTTTATGTGCGAATTTTTATTTAGAGGGTTGACAGAATGCCGTGTCACATTTCATGCTCTATCCGGCTCATTATGTCGTGTTTATAACATATAAATTAACAAATTTTTTTGTGACAAAAATATCTCCCCATCCCGATACGACACGGAGGGTGCGCATGACGATCATCAAGAATATTTTGGCCGCATTGGGTCTTTTGGCACTGCTCGCCGGGGGCTACGGCTATGCCAAACTCTCACCCAAACTCAGCCAGATGGATCCGGGCTACATGGCCATGTACACGGAATTTGCCAGCCGTCTGCTCGAAACCATGGATCCGGGACTGGCCATGGTATGGTCCGTGCCAGTGGAAAATCCGGATCTGACACCCAATGACATCAAGGAATCCTTGAAGAGTCTCGCTTCGGCCAAGGATTTTCTGTTCGTTGGCGAGGCCCCTTTCTACAAGCAGGTAGAGGCGATCACCGGCCAGCCCTATCGGCATGTGGAATTTCTGTCCTTCTGTGATGCCAAGGTCGGCAAAATGATGGCCGATTACCAGGATGCCTACACAGCGTTCATGCCCTGCCGCATCGCCCTGGTGCGTGACAAGCAGGGGAAGTTGTGGCTCTACTCCATGAACCTGGATATGATGATCCACGGCGGCAAAACGCTGCCACCTGAACTCAGAAAGGAGGCCTTGAGAGTACGGAACGTCATCAAGGATTTGATGACTCAAGCTGCCAAGGGGGAGTTTTGATCCTCCCATTCGGAACGGACAGCGTGACGTTGCCATGATGTCAAGCATCGTTGGGTGTCACGGAATTTACCGGGAACTCCTGAAGAGAGATCCTCGGCAGGGGGGTGAAGGGGGGGTCCCCCAATCATGTAAGATCATTTCCAAAGAAACGACCCAATCAAAATCGGTACAGTGCGGAGGGAAACATGCAACGAAAAAGAATCCACATGATGATGCTCGCGGGTGGGTTGCTGGGCGGAATGCTGATGGCCATGCCTGTGATGGCGGCGGATCCGGCTCCGGCGGCGCCTTCGGCGGCGGATGCCGAAAAGGCGGCCAAAGAGAAGGCCCTGGCGGAAGCCAAGGCGGCGGCTCCCGCAGATGGCGCCATGCTCGCCAACACCTGTGCCGGCTGCCATGGGACCAATGGTGTCTCGGCTGGACCCAGCATGCCGTCGATTGCAGGCATGCCGGCAAAGTATCTTGAGCACATCATGTCTGAATTCCAAAGCGGGAAGCGTCCCTCGACCATCATGGGTCGCATCGCCAAGGGTTACACCGAGGAGGAGACCAAACGTATCGCCGAGTACCTCTCCAAGGCCAAGTGGCAGCCGGTCAAGAGCGGTCCCAACTCCTTGACCGCCACCAAGGTGGACGAGGCCAAGGGCAAAAAGGGCAAGAAGGTGATCGAATCCTCCAAGTGCGGCAAGTGTCACGAGGATGAAGGCGTCACCCAGGATGAGGATACCCCGCGCGTGGCTGGTCAATGGGTGGATTATCTGGTGATCAAGATGCAGGACTTCAAGAATGAGCACCTCTCCGTTCCCCAGCCCGAGAAGATGAAGAAGGCCATCGACAAGCTCTCCGCGGAGGAACTGGAGAGTGCCGCCCATTTCTATGCTGGCCAAAAATGAGCGAATCCCAGGAGACCATGACCATGATGAATTTCACCCGTAGAGGATTTGTCAAACTCACCGGCGGACTGACCGCCCTGGGTCTGGTTTCGGTGCCGAACCTGTCCGCCTTCGCCTCCGCCAAAAAGCGGGTCGTGGTGGTCGGCGGCGGCTATGGCGGCTCCGTGGCAGCCAAATACATCCGCATGGCGGATCCGAACATTCAGGTCACACTGATCGAAAAGAACAAGGATTACTACTCCGGCCCGCTTTCCAACTGGGTGGTTGCTGGATTCCGCAAGCTCGAAGTCCAGAAATGGGGCTATGAGGGGCTCAAGAAGCATGGCATCGATGTGGTGATCGACGAAGTGACCGCCGTGGATCCGGCAGGCAACAGCGTCACCACCGCGAGCGGCAAGAAGTTCGAATATGACCGGTTGATCCTGTCTCCGGGCATCGGTTTCAAGGCCATGGAGGGTTATGACGCCGAAGCCCAGAAGAAGATGCCTCATGCCTGGATCGCGGGAGAGCAGACCACTCTGCTCGCCAAGCAGCTTCAGGAGTTGAAGGATGGTGATCCCTTTGTTCTGGTCGCCCCGCCGGATCCCTATCGCTGCCCGCCGGGACCCTACGAGCGTGCCAGCCTGGTGGCCCACTATCTCAAGAAGAACAAACCCAAGTCCAAGGTGATCATCCTCGATCCCAAGGACAAGTTCTCCAAGATGGGGCTTTTCACCCAGGGTTGGAAGAACCTCTATGGCTACGAGACCGACAAGAGCCTGATCGAGTGGATTCCTGGCGCCCAGGGCGGCAAGGTGACGCGTATCGATGCCAAGACCATGACCGTCTACACCGACATGGCCGAGTTCAAGAGCTCCTGCATCAACGTCATTCCGCCGAACAAGGCGGGTGACATCGCGGAAAAGGCCGGTCTCACCGATGACAAGGGCTTCTGCCCGATCAATTTCGAGACCTTCGAATCGACCAAGCAGAAGAATATCCACGTGATCGGCGATGCCAGTGCCGCGACCGGTCTTCCCAAGTCCGGATATGCGGCCAACTCCGAAGCCAAGGTGTGCGCGGCTGCCGTGGTGGCTCTCCTCAATGGCAAGCCGGTGGGGATCCCCTCCTATGTGAACACCTGCTACAGCCTGATCAGCCCGGATTACGGCATCTCCGTAGCCGGCGTGTACAAGCTGCATCAGGGCAAGATCCTGGAGGTATCGGGGGGTGTCTCCTCGGACAAGGCCATGGATTTCACCCGCAATCAGGAAGCGTTGTACAACGAGAGTTGGTATCAGAGCATCATGGCGGACACCTTCAGCTAAGGTGTTTGACTGGGTTGACAGCAACAAGAAAAGCGGGGCTTGACGCCCCGCTTTTCTTGCCTTTGCAACCCCCCGCACAGGCGTTTCATCTTCCCAAAATGCTGCGGGGTGAGTCTTTCAATGGCCCCAGACTTGGGTCGATGCGCAACCCTTGGATGCTGATTTTGTTTTCATGCGCTGTTCGCGATAGCCCCTGGTCGAGCGCCCATTTTCGTATATGTCACGCAATCTGCTTTACCGTAAAGAGCCATAGTCCATATTTTTTGAATTATACCGCACCCAGCTTGGTATGTGTCGTTTTTACGGGTGAAAAAAAGAGAGGGTTTGGGAAATTCATCTCCCAGGGTTTTGATTTTGACTGTAGCGCGCTCTTCAAAGGAAGCATTTTCCGCCTCTTTTGCGAAAAATGCGCGGCGCGCCGCCTTCGAGAGAGTCGTTTCCAAAAAACGGAAACGACTCCCACATCCTGCACGCGGCCTGTTGGAAAACGACGTATCCCGTGATGGGTGCGGTTTACCTGTAAAAACACGAAAAAGCAGGATGCAAACCCTATATGGTCTAAGCCTTGGATTTTCTTCCGTGAATCGGATCAATCCCGGATTGTGAAGCAATCGGTAACCAGAATGACATTTTGGAGGCTGGGACAATGGCCAATCAGCCGACACGGGGCCATGGATGGCCCGTCAAATGGCGAAGCAATTTGACCCATCAGGGTTCGAAACGATCGAACCCAACGCATGGGGTGATTCCATGAATGGCATCGCCATACAAATCAGTAGAATAAAAATTTCACTCAAGTACTCGTTAGGGATAGACGATTATTTTTCATGATGAAACCTTGACTCCCTTTTCTCGAATTCAGCGGGTCACATCATGCTCGTCGGACACACCAAAGAAAAAATCCTCATCGTCGATGATATTCCTGTCAACCTTTCCGTGTTAAGCGAGATTCTCTCGGAGGATTTCGACATATATCAGGCAAGCCAGGGTTTTGAGGCCCTGGATATGGCTGCCGCTCTGCAACCGGATCTGATCCTGCTGGATGTCATGTTGCCAGAGATGGATGGTTTCGAGGTGTGCCGGCACCTGAAGCAGCAACCAGCCACCCGCGCGATACCGATCATTTTCGTCACGGCCAAGACCGAATCCGAAGATGTATCGCGCGGCATGGCACTCGGTGCGGTAGACTATTTCGCCAAGCCCTACCAGCCCGCCATTATCCGGGCGCGCATCCGCAGTCACATCGATCAGTTCAACGCGCAAGCCAAGCTTGCCGCAGAGCAGGCGCGCGATCTCAAGGCGATCCAGTCACGCCTGGCGATCAGCGGTTTGCTTGAGACCTCCCTGGAGCCTCTGCCTCTCGAAAGGCAGCTCACCGTGGCACTGGACATCATCCTGACCATTCCCTGGCTGGCCGTGGAGTACAAGGGTTCGATCCATCTGTACAACCCGGATATCGATCGTTTGGAGCTGGTGGCCCATCGGAATCTCTCCCCGGCTTTGCTGACGGCCTGCGCATCTCTGCCGCTTGGCACCTGTCTGTGCGGTCAGGCGGCGGCCAGACGCGAGATCGTCTTCAAGAGTCAGCTGGACTCGGACCATACCGTGACCTTCACGGGCATCAAACCCCATGGTCACTATTGCACGCCGATCCTGTACCAGGATCAACTGCTCGGGGTTTTGAATCTCTACGTGACCGCCGATCATCAGCGATTGCCCGAAGAGGACGCGCTGCTGGCGACGCTCTCCAACACGCTGGCGGGTATCATCCGTCACCGTCGCACGGAAAAGGCGCTGTTCGAAGAGCGACACTTTATCGCCACGATTCTTGACACTACGTCGGCGCTGGTCATGTTGCTGGATCTGAACGGACATATCATCCTGCTCAACGCCGCATGCGAGTTATTGACTGGCCAAACCGCCACCATGATGATCGGCAAGCCTTTCTGGCGCGATCCTTGGACCCCGTTGGAAGATCAGGAGCGCATACGGGAGATCATCACCCTCTCTGCCGAGGATCCATCCACATTGTCTTTCACCGGACGCTGGTTCGGCAAGACGGGTGAGGAGCACCACATCTCGTGGACCTTGTCCTATCTCACGGATGCGCAGGGCGGTCTGAAAAATCTCCTGGCCACGGGTATCGATGTCAGCGAACGGATTCGCGCCGAGCAGCGTCTGGAGCGCATTGCCCATCACGATGCCTTGACAGGACTGCCTAATCGGCGCCTATTCATGGTATTCTTGCAACAAGCCTTGGCCCGATGCCGACGTCACAACCAATCGCTGGTGGTGATGTTCATGGATCTGGATAAATTCAAGACGGTCAACGATACATATGGTCATGACATCGGCGATCTGCTATTGATCGAGGCGGCGCAGAGAATCCGCCACAGTCTTCGGGAAAACGACGTTGTGGCGCGTCTTGGCGGGGATGAATTCACCATCATTCTCGGTGATGAGCCCTTGAAGCCCAATATCGTGGACATCGTAGCCCGCAAGATCATCTTTGCCTTGCAGTTGCCCTTCCATTTGCGTGGTTTGGAGTGTCGCATAGGCGCGAGTATTGGCATCAGCCGTTTCCCCACCGATGCCGACAATGGGGACGATCTGTTGAAAAAGGCGGATATGGCCTTGTATGCAGTCAAAAAAGCTGGACGCAATCACCATCGGTTGTACGATCCGCAGATGGAGTCAGAGGGAGTTTGAATGTCATGAAAATCGCCCATGTACTCACACTCATCATGGCCATTCTTGTCTTGCTGCTTGCGGGCATCGGCTACAAGCGCTTCATGGGTGATGCGGTGGTGGGCAAGCGACTGGCCGAAAACAACTGCGGGGTCTGTCATGACATGACCTCAACACGCAAAAATGGCAAGGGTCCCTATTTATGGGAGGTTTATGGTCGTCCGGCGGGTGTGGTCGATTTTCACTTCAGCGCGGCATTCCACAATCTTGCGGTGGAAAAACCTTTTTTGTGGGATGAGGCCAATCTGGAACGCTGGCTGATCAATCCCGTGGCATTCATTCCCCAGACCAATATGGCCAAGCAGACCAAGGATCATCCAGTCTCCTTCGACGGCATCCAAAGCGCGGAGAACCGCCGAGATCTCACTGCTTATCTCAAAAGTCTGCGATGAACTGATGAGATTCACACGAATTTTTCTTGCTTTGCTTGTAAAATACGTGTATTCTGATCAAATGGACGATCGTCACTTGCTGTAGTTCATGGATGATTCGATCTTCAATTTTCCTTATCATGGGGGACAGGAAAACAATGTTTTCAAATCTCATCAGTTGGCTTCGCAAGCCGAGTCCCACGGCGGTGGGCTGGATCCTGGCCATCGGCTTTCTTGGCGGAGCCATCTTTTTCGTTGTCTTTCACTTCACGATGAATGCCACAAACTCCATGAGCATCTGCATTTCCTGCCACGAAATGGAGGGTGTCTATCAAGAGTACAAAGAAAGCAAGCACTATAACAACCGCATGGGTGTGCGTGCCACCTGCTCGGACTGCCATGTTCCTCATGGCAAAACCTTCGGGGATTGGATCGACAAGTTTCTCGCCAAGTTGCAGATCGGCAGCAAGGACATTTTCCATCATTTCGTAGGCACCTATCCAGACAAGCCGGCCTTCGAGAAGTCCCGTTATCCCTTGGCACAGCATGTTCTTGAGAACATGAAACATCGTGATTCCAAGGAGTGTCGTGCCTGTCACAATTACGATGCCATGCAGTTGGATGAGCAAGACAAATCGGCCCAAAAGAAACACAAAAAATCAATGGAGAATCCAGACAAAACCTGCATCGATTGTCATGCCGGCGTGGCGCACAAGTTGCCTGAGGAGCCGGAGGCGGATGCTTCCAAAAAGTAAGTTTGTCAGTTTGACGGCAGAATGGTTTTAACAAATCGATTCCGGATCGATTCTCAAAAAAAGGAGTGGAGCAGATGGGTATGAATTCCGAGAGCGCGCTGACACGGCGCACCTTTCTGGGTGCCGTGGGTGCCACGGGCGCGGTGTGTGTGACCGCGAGCCTTGTGGGCATGCCGGCGTTGGCCGAAGCTGCTGACGCGCCAGCAGGTAATGTGGACGAAGCGATTGTCAAGGATCTGGGGCCTGGCAAGATTGCCATGGAGAAGGTCAAGATCGACACGCCGCCCAAGGCTGAGAATGGCGCCCTGGTCCGCATTCCGATCTCGGTGGATCACCCGATGGAGAAGGACAACTACATCAAGACTTTGGCGATATATGTCGATGACAATCCGAAGCCATTGGTAGGCAAATTCGAATTTACTCCGGAGTCTGGCAAGTCTGAAGTGGAGATGCGCATCAAGATGGCGAAGGCCTCTCAGGTTCGTGCGGTAGCCATCAGCAACAAGGGTGCGTTGTATGGTGCGTATCTGAAGATCGAAGTTGCCGAAGGCGGTTGTGCCGGCTGAGCACCGATCATTACATCTATTACGTTTGGAGACGAGCATGGCGGATATCGGAGAGCCCAAGGTGCGCGGCCCGGAGAAACCCTTGAAGAAGGGTGAGGTAGCGCTGATCAAGACACTCATCAAGCATCCCATGGAGAGTGGGTTGCGCAAGGACAAGGGGTCTGGTGAGACCATTCCTGCGCATTACATCGAGAGTGTTGTGGCCGAGTATGGTGGGGTTGCGGTGGTGAAGGCGACCTGGACGGGCGCGGTTTCCAAGAATCCCTTCTTTTCCTTTTACATCAAGGCGGACAAGAGTGGTCCGGTGAATGTGACCTGGAAGGACACCAAGGGTCAGGAGTGGAAGGAGAAGGCGGAGATCAAGGTTGAGTAGTGGATCTTGAGATCTGGTGAAAAAAACGCCCCCGGTTGGGGGCGTTTTTTTTTGGGGATGCAGAGGTAAAGAATGGATTCAGACTCCAACGGGTGCATGGGGCCGGAGTATCCCGCAGATTCAAGCTCCAACAGGTGCTGGGGTCCAGGGACTGAAAGTCCCCGGTGTGGGGGTTCGGAAGGCTTAGGGCGTGTTGACATATTGCGTCAGCGGCCTTGATACGGCGTTGCGAGGCTCTTTCGCGGCTCACATACTACCTGCGCTGCTCGGCTCGTCGCGCCTTGTCTAAAGGCTCGCTGCCTTCATCCTAGATCCGGCAGTTGCGGGCAATCACCTGCGGCAACCTCTTGATCCATCTGGCAAATCGGAAGAAAGCCTCATTACCGATAAGGTAACTTCGGTTTCTTACAATTCACCATATGAACCAACATGTTAGCTCATGCATTCACCCGCAACTGCCGGATCTGCGTTCATATGTCAACACGCCCAAGCCTCCGAGGCTTTACCTTTGCTTTTTTGAATGTGTGACTTTGAATCTGTCTTTCTATAGATTTTTGATTCTGTTTTTGATTCTGTTTTTGATTTTGACCTTGGCGCGCTCTTACAAAAAAGCGATTTTCACGTTTTTTGTGAAAATCGCTTACGCGCTGTTTTGGCTGCGGGATCGTTTTGCGTCGTTTGCAAAACGATCCCGCGAACATGACCCAAATTTATGGGTAATATCCCCCTCACCCCGAGGAACTCCCTGCGAGAGAACGGAATATCAGGCCGCGGAAGGCGGCAATAGTGCCGCGAACCATTCGCCGTGGAGGCGTTGCCCAAAAGCGGCAACGCCTCCACGGCACATATAAGCGCGCGCTTGCGCTTTTTTTTGCAAAAGGGGCGCGAAAGGCAAAATCACAATATCTAAACCGCACCCATCACGGGATACGTCGTTTTCCAACAAGCCGCGTGCAGGATGTGGGAGTCGTTTCCAAAAAAACGGAAGCGACTCCCACGAAGGCGGCGCGCAGCGCATTTTTCGCAAAAGACGCGCAAAATGCTTCTTTTGAAGAGCGCGATAAAGTCAAAATCAAAACCGTGGGAGATGAATCTCCCAGACCCTCTCTTTTTTTCACCAGTAAAAACGACACATTCCAAGCTGGGTGCGGTTTAAAGTCCCAAGGGCTTTGCCCTTGGATCCCACCAGGGGCCATTGGCCCCTGGACTTCGCTGACTGTTGGAGGTCCTGAATCGTTACAAAAAAATCAAATCTCAGGGCTTTGTCCCATAGCCTACCAGGGGCCATTGGCCCCTGAACCTCATCACATTACCCTTTTCGGGAGATTCCGGTCCCCGTCACCCACCCTTGGGCACTACCTGCACCTTCTCCTGCAACCGCGACAACAACGGCTCAATATCCTCCGACGACCGAATCGCCTGCTGAAACTGCGATCGATAATTGGCTACCACACTCACCCCCTCGATGATTACATCATCCACCTTCCACTCCCCGGAGGTGTTGTGCATGTAATAGGACAACTTGTACTGCTGACCCTTGGCGTGAATCAAACTGTCTACCAAAACCAGATCCTCCGCCTTGGGTACCTCCTTGAGAAACTCAACACGCTCACCATCATATCGTTCAATCATGCTCATGTAGGTGTTCTCCAGCAAACGACGGAACAGATCCGTAAACCGCTGCTGCTGCCCGGGCGTAAACTTGGCCCAGGACCGACCCACCGCACTCTGCGACATGCGCGAGAAATCAAACTCCTGATAAATCACCCGGCGCAACATCTCTCGCCGCTCTTCACGACGCGCAGGAACCGCCAACTCTGGATCCTTGAGGATTAAAATGGCCTGCTGCACCGAGGCAGCCAACTTGGCCATGCGCGTTCCCTCCTGCGCCACAGTCACACTCCAAACCGATAGGGGCGCCAAGACCACAATCCAAAACAACAGGCGATTGACCATGAAACGCCGCAACATCACTCGACTCCTTGCTCAAGAAACATTATTTCACACTGCCATGAATGAATTGACTGATCAACTCCTCAAAGTTGATCGCAGGCTCAGTCTGCCGGATCACACCGTTGGCACTCAGATTCTTGGTGGAAGCACCCGGCGAAATGACGATGTAACGGTCACCAATCAACCCCTTGGTGCGCACCGAAGCAATCGCATCCTCCTGAATGGCAACCTCAGGCTGAATCAACATGCGAATGCGCGCCTCGAAATCTCCCGTGTTCAGTTCAATCTGGTCAACACGCCCGATGTTCACACCCGCAATCTCTACCGTGGCACCCGGCTTGAGCCCTGCAACCGAGGTGAACTGCGCAAAAATCGGAATATGCCCACTCCCCACCAACTCCATACGCGCCAGACGCACCGATAGCCAGGCCAGAGCGATCAGACCGGCCAATACAAACAGACCTACCGAAAATTCCAATCGCGCGCTTCTCACGAAAATAACTCCTCTAAACCGCACCCATCACGGGATACGTCGTTTTCCAACAGACCGCGTGTAAGATGTGGGCGCCGTTTCCAAAAAGCGGAAACGACGCCCACGAAGGCGGCGCGCCGCGCATTTTTCGCAAAAAACGCGAAAAATGCTTCTTTTGAAGAGCGCGCTAAAGTCAAAATCAAAACCCTGGGAGATGAATCTCCCAGACTCTCTCTTTATTTTTACCAGTAAAAACGACACATGCCAAACTGGGTGCGGTTCAACTTGCACAATGGGAGATGAACCCCCTCACTTCCCCATGGACCCTCCCGTCCGGGAACATCACGGTAACTGGCTGGACTGGGATAACCCCCCGTGAACCTCACGTTCGGAAACATCACGGTAACTGACCGGATGAAGAGAAAATCCCCTTATCTCCCCACCGTGGATCACCACTTAGAGACTTCCACGGTTAGAAGTCAACCACTCGACCAACCAACACCCTGACCCCACCACTTGCCACAAACAGCGCCATGCGGCCCCGGAATCAAAAGAAGGCGCATCACCAACTCCCGATCCGGTCCTCTGGCTAAATCACCTGAATCGGACCATCCAACTCCCCGTGAATGAACTGCCTGAGCACCGGATCACGGGATTGCCCAACCTCGTGCGAAGGCCCCGAATACAACACCTTCCCCTTGTGCAGGGCGATCACATGATGACACCACTTGAAGATTTCCGGCACGGCGTGGCTGATCACCACCATGGTGTAACGGGTGCGCAAGTAGGTATCGCAGATCAGATAGTGAATCGCGTTCTCGATGATCGGGTCCAACCCTGCCGTGGGCTCGTCCAGAAGCAGAATCTCAGGATCGGTCACCAGCGCACGCGCCAATGCAGCCCGCTTCATCATGCCACCACTCAACTCATCAGGAAACTTGCGCTCCATGCCGACGAGATTGACCTCCTCCAGACACCGCATGACGCGCGCATGAATCTCACTTTCGGTTAAGCGGCTCTTCTCTCGCAAAGGAAAGGCC
>JADFZD010000330.1 GCA_015232705.1 Magnetococcales bacterium
TGCTGGTTTCCGGCAATCACGGGGCGGTGGCGGGTTGGCGGCGCAGGCAGTCGCTGTTGCGGACACTGATCCGACGACCGGAATTGTTGGAGCGGGTACGTTGGAGTCGCCCGGAGCGCCGTTTGATGGAAGAGTTGGCCAGGGATCTGGAGGCCATGGAGTTTTATGAGGAGATTCCCGAGGGTCGGGAGTTTTTGGAAAACGCTGACAGGATGAAGAGATCATGAACGAATTACAGTTGTTTGAGCAGTCGCAGATCAAGGCCGATGTTCCCAAGTTCGATGCGGGCGACACCCTGCGGGTGCATGTGCGCGTGATCGAGGGAACCCGTGAGCGCATTCAGGTGTTCGAGGGTGTGTGCATCGCGCAGCGCAATGCCGGAAACCGTTCCACCTTCACCGTGCGCAAGGTCTCGTTCGGCGAAGGTGTGGAGCGTCTCTTCCCTCTCTACTCCCCGAAGCTCGACAAGATCGAGGTGCTGCGCAAGGGCGATGTGCGGCGCGCCAAGCTCTACTATCTGCGTGATCGCACTGGCAAGGGCGCCCGCATCCGGGAGAAACGGGACTGGTAGCCCGCATGCGTCCAGGTCTCGACCTGGAACAGGAACTTCTCGCGACCGGCTTGACGCACATCTGTGGCGTGGACGAAGCCGGTCGCGGTCCATTATGCGGCCCGGTCGTGGCCGCAGCCGTCATTTTGCCCCCTTTTCGGGCACTCCCCCCCTCTTTGTCCGACATCGACGACTCCAAGCGTCTGACCGCCACGCAGCGAGAGCGGCTGGCTGCGGTCATCCGTGCCGAAGCGCTCGCTCTTGGTCTCGGCATCAGCGACGCTCAGGAGATCGACCGGTTGAATATTCGCCGCGCTACGCTCTTGGCCATGAGTCGCGCCGTGACGGCGTTGCGTCCCCCGTCCGAGGGGACTTGCGAGGATGGCAAGGGGGTGATGCCAGGGTTCGTCCTGGTCGATGGTCGTGACCTGCCCCCCGGGCTTCCCTGTACGGCGCGCGCGGTGGTGAAGGGGGATCAACAATCCGCTTCCATCGCGGCAGCCGCCATTCTGGCCAAAACCCATCGGGATGGCCTCATGGCGGCGTTGGCCGAAACGTATCCGGGTTATGGTTGGGAGCGCAACGCCGGCTACCCAACCCAGGAGCACCTTGCGGCACTGGAACGACTGGGGGTGACTCCAGCGCATCGACGCAGTTATGGACCGGTGGCACGACTTCTGGCGTTGTGCTGAATTTTCTGGGTTTGGGAATGAGATTCAAAAAAAAACCAGGGATCCGGCTTGAGGGGGGGGAGGCCGGATCCCTGGCAGAGGCATGGGTAAACCACGCCTCAATCGGTATGAAAAAGAACCAAGGGTCAGCTTGAGGGGGGGGGAGGCCGACCCTTGGTCGGGACGACTCGCGTCCCTTCTCGACATGCAATATCAACGCTCTCCGTTGGACCGGAGAGAGGAGGATCAAGGGTTGGATGGGGGGGGAGGGTATCCAACCCTTGATCCGGGCCGTGCGCGAACAGGGCCCCTTCCACTTCCACTGCAACATCTACTGCAACTTCCACGTCAACACAGCTCACTACTGCACAAACGCTTGAACCTTCCGTAGTTCTTGTGCTTGCTCCTTGCTTTACTAATATCAAATGACGTGCCAAGATTGAAAATGTCAATTAATTATTTTAAAATCAATAATTTATTAAAAATATTCCCAAACATGGCCCTTCTTGACTGGTGCAAAAAATTCATTCATTTTGCAGTGCAATACAGAAATCATCAGGAAATTCTTAAATAGAAACAGATTGAAATCAATATTTTATATGGTGGTGGCGATTTTTTTTACAAGTTTATCCTTAAATACGAAAAATTTTCGCCTGCGCACCTGTCTCTTCGTTGTCCTCACCCCTCGAAAAATACGTGCAAACCCCCGCATGCCATGCACCGCGACCCGCAACCAAAAAAAGCTCTCTGGAGCCAGCGGCAGTCAAGCCAAATCTGTAAAATGGAGGGATCCGTCAGTTGGATATCCGACTGTAATAAACAAGCTGTGCCCTAACGATGCAGGCCCTCCAACAGTCAGCGGAGTCCAGGGGCCCATGGCCCCTGGTGGGATCCAAGGGCAAAGCTTTTGGGACTTTAAACCTAGATCCGGCAGTTGCGGGTGATTGCATGAGCTAACATATTGGTTCATATGGTGAATTGTAAGAAACCGAAGT
>JADFZD010000331.1 GCA_015232705.1 Magnetococcales bacterium
CTGATGATGCGTGCCCTGACCTCTACCGTTACCAGCGGTGGTTTGGTCGGTGCTAACAATGTTGCCGCAACGTACGGTAACAATGGTTCGGTCGCGACCAGCCAGTCCAATATGTGGGGTATTGGCGGTGGTCTGGCGATCAATGCCGGTGCCTGGACCATCAAGCCGAGCCTCGATTATGCCCGCTTGGTTGAGGAAAACGTCAATGTGACGACTCCGGATGTGGTCGTCAATGCCGTTGCTCCGTCCTACACGTCTGCCTGGGGCGGCACGCTGGGCTTCTCCACCAAGATCCAGGAAGCCACCACGCTGGATCTCTCCGGTACCATGGTCAAGCCGCACGCTCGTGTCGGTGGTATCTCGGAGGACAGCATGCATTATGTCCAAGCCTCTGTGAAGATGGACTTCTAATCTCCATCCTCATCTGAGCTGGACCCCAATTGAAAAGGGAGGCGGAGCAATCCGCCTCCCTTTTTTGGCGTGATGCCATTTCCATGGAGAACCATGCCCGATGATCACTCTCGACAATCGTAAAACCTGTGATTTGGCGAACCATTTGGCTCAGTTGACCGGTGAAGGCATGGCGCAAGCCGTCACCAGGGCGATCCAGGAGCGGCTGGCGCGTTATCGAGCAGACCCATCGCTTGACCGAAGAGCTGTTGGCCATTGGTCGCGCCTGCGCCAGCCAGATGCAGGAACCTTATCTCTCTGTGGATCATGGTGATTTGCTTTACGACGAAAAGGGGGTTCCTCGATGATTCTGGATTCCTCAGCGCTTATCGCCATGTTGCGCAATGAACCGGATGCCCTGTTTTTCGTCCAACAGCTGGCAAACCGCACCGAACTTTGCCGGATTTCCGCTGCGAATGATTTGGAAGCATCGATTGTCATCGATGGTGGACGCAATCCTCTTGCCAGCCACTTTGCATGCGCATCTGACCAAGGCCCATCTGGCGCGGCAGCTCTACACCAACCGTTGGCAGGTTCCCACACTACGCCGCTACACCAAGGCGGTCGGCTGACGCCTGGAGATCCGTTTGATTCCACACGCGCCGGCTGACTCCTCTGGGATGCGGATAAAAATCCTTTGATCCAATTCCTGTCACCATTCAAGCCCTTAGAGTTCATCAGAATCAAGATATTGATTGTTTGGGATGTTTTCAATAATGACTTCCATGAATCATGATGATGTCAAGCAAAGCCGATCCATCTCTCGGCTGATCGATCACGCGCAAACCCGCATTCGCGAATGGATCGCCCCATTGGATCGGGTTGCCGCATTGGTGCCGAAGTGCGACCATCTTTTGGAATTGGGGTGTGGGCAGGGCATCCTGATCAAAAAATTGGCGTGCCGGATACCCACGATCACCGGGGTGGATTACGACGAGCGGAAATGTCGCATGGCCAAGGAGCAGCTCTGTCGCGATCTGCCGGGAATCACGATTCTCCAGGGCGATATCATGACCTTTTTGAACACTGTTGCCAGCGACAGCATCCCATGCATCGTCCTTGCGGATACCCTGGCCAGCAACCATCCGGAAGATCAACAGCGGATTCTGACCGAATGTTTCCGCATTCTGGCCCGGCAAGGGACGCTCGTCTTGAAGATCATGGATACAATGCCATGGTGGAAATTCAAATTTTCCCGTATGGTCTCCCTGTTGGTTTACCAGGTGCTCAGGTTATCGATCTCCAGCAACCAGCAACTGTTTTATCAGAGCAGTACCTTTTATCGCGACAAAATGGCGGAATTCGGCCTGTCGGCCACGATCGTTCCCTTGCATCGTCAGCCATTCAACCCCTTTTCCCATACGGTCATTTTGGGAGTCAAAGAGTGACTCTCGTGCAACGGCGCATTGGTAAACTTGCAGGATGGGGGGAGAACCCCCTCACCCGTGGAACTCCAAAAACTCAAATTCCACGGTAAACGTTGAACCCATGCGCGTCGCGCCCATGTTTTACGCGTTATCAAAGGAGAACCCGACATGCTGCAACCCGGTGACACCATCCCGGATCTCACCGTTCCGGATCAACACGATCAGCGCCTGCCCCTCTCCCAGCGCCTTGGGCCCAAAGGGGCCATCGTCTACTTCTATCCCAAGGACAACACCCCCGGCTGCACCGTGGAGGCCAACGATTTCCAGGCCCTCGGTGGACAATTTGCCGCGCTCGGTTTCAGCGTGATCGGCATCTCCAAGGATTCGGTCAAATCCC
>JADFZD010000332.1 GCA_015232705.1 Magnetococcales bacterium
GGGGGCTACCGGGATCGACATCGTCGTTTGCATCGCGGCGGCCAAACGGCGCGGCATCGTCGATGACGTGCTAGTGCCCAATGTGCGCATCTCGGGACTGGGACAACTGACCATGATGGCCATCGAAGCCGACCGGCTCGTGGTTTTTGGCGATTGATTATAGGGGAGTGCGGGAAATGGCCGAAGAGATCAAAAAAATCATGTTCACGGTCCGCAAGCCGCCACATGGATCGATTTATGTCTATGAAGGGTTGGAGGTCAAGCTGATCATGGCCGCCTATGACGCCGACATCTCGGTGGTCTTCATGGATGATGGCGTGTTCGCGGTCAAGCAGGGACAGAATACCAAAGAGTTGGGTATCAAAGGGTTCGAAGCCACCTACGGCGCGCTGGTCGATTACGAAATCACCAAGGTCTTCGTGGATCGCAAGTCCATGGAGGATCGGGGCATGACCGAAGACGACCTGCTGGTGATCGGCGAAGACGAGGATACCGAAGAGCCGATCAAGCCCGAGGTGGTCGATTCCGACCAGATCGCGGCCATGATGGCAGAACAGCACAATATTCTGGCTTTCTAATCCACATGATGGGGGTCAACCCCCTCACCCCCTTGCCGTGGAACGCATGCACGCGTTCTTTAACGTCAAGGGCTGAACGGAATCGAGGAGAATCTGGATCATGTTGCATACCGTGAACAAATCCCCCTTCCAGAACACGGCGCTTGAGAGTTGCGTCCGTTTTGTTAGCCAAGGGGATGTCATTCTGTTGATCGAGGATGGCGTGTTGGCAGCCCAGGCCGGCAATGCCAAGGTCGGACTGTTGGAGGAGGCCATGGAGAAGTGTGAGATCCTGGCCTTGAGCGCCGATCTGAAGGCGCGCGCCGTGACCGATCTGGTCGATGGGATCAAGACGACCGATTACGACGGTTTTGTGGATCTGGTGGAAAAGAACCTGACCCACTCCTGGCTTTGATCGCGTCCATGCGCATCTTCCGCCGGCCTTCTCAACGGATGTCGGCGGAAGCGTCAACCTTACGAGATGGAGGAGGAGAGTCCGTGAAGTCTCCCACATCCTGGACGGGACGCTGGTCGCGAGCGTTCCTGCTGCTGTTTGTGCTGTTCGCGGCGTGGTTCGCGGCGCCTTTCGCGGCGCAGGCCGATCCGCCGAAGCCGGAAAAGGCGCTGAGCGGACCGTGCGTGCGTGATGCCGAATGGATGCGGCGCAACCACATGGACTTCTTGAAGCATAAGCGGGAAGAGACGGTACGCGAGGGGAAGGCCGTCCCAACGGAATCCTTTCTGAGTTGCATCTCTTGCCATCCGAGCAAGGAGCGGTTCTGCGACCGTTGCCATGCTTACGTGGGCGTGGCGCCGAACTGTTTCGATTGCCACCAATATCCCAAATGACCCCTTTTTGGGAACTTCAGCCATGACCATGGATAGAAGATCGGTTCTGGGCCTGGGCGGCGCCATCGCCGCTGGAGTGGCGTTGGCGCCGGGCCTCCATTTGATCGCTGCTCCGACCGCGCCCGATGCCTCCTCGGGCACCAAAAAACGATGGGCCATGCTCATCGATACTACCCGTTGCACCTCGGACTGCACCGCCTGCACCAAAGCCTGTCGCGCAGAAAACAATGTCCCGCTGTTCGGAGATCCGCAACGGGATATCCACTGGATACGCAAAGTGGAGTTGAAGGATCTCTCCCTGCGCAAACCTGCGATTAGCCTGCCGGTGCTCTGCAACCACTGCGAGAATCCGCCCTGCGTGCATGTCTGTCCCACGGAAGCCTCGTTCATCCGTTACGATGGCCTGGTCCAGATCGACAAACACCGCTGCATCGGTTGCCGCTACTGCATCATCGCCTGTCCCTACAAGGCGCGCTCACTGGTCTTCCATAAGACCAAACCACCCAAGGATGCCAATCCGAAGGTGCCGATCCGTGCCGCCGGCGTGGTGGAAAAATGTACCTTCTGCGCTCACCTCATCGATCAGGGCAAAATTCCGGCCTGCGTGGAAGCCTGTGCCAAGGCCGACAAGGGGGCGATGATTTTCGGGGATATCAACGATCCCAACTCGGAGATCTCTCAGCGCCTTCTCAAGGAGAAGAGCCAAACCATACGTCCGGATCTGGGACTCAAACCCCATGTCCACTATCAGGGCATCAAGGAGGCCATCATGCTGAGCGAATTCTCCGCCATCGAGGGCCGCTCCC
>JADFZD010000333.1 GCA_015232705.1 Magnetococcales bacterium
TCGAGGCGAAGGCGACCTCCATGCGTTGGATCTCCAGGTTTTCCATGATGGCTTGGACGAGCAGCATGTCGGTGACCAGGGTGATGAGATATTTGGAATCGCAAACCGGCTGACCAGGGTGGGTCAGTGGATCGTTCAACAGCCGGTTCAAACCGGTATCGTCCATCTCCTGCAAAAGGGCGATGGCATCCAGCAGGGTGGCGCGATCAAAACCTTGTTCATCCACGCCTCCGGACGGAATCGCCTGCCGTTCGTCGGCCAGATATTTGAGAACCGGATGAATGGTCTTGACCACCGGCGCGCTGATCGCGGTGATGTTCAGTTCCGTGCCCACGGCTTTGACCGCTTCATCGAAGCGAGGCTGCAACAGGCGCAGCGTCTCGTCGAGGGCTTTGTCTCCCACCGGATTGGGTGAACAGGAGGGATCCTTGTTTTTCTTCACCTGTTCGCAATAGAGCTTGCGCCAGGCCTTTTGTCCCAGATCGGTGCCCCATCCGGATTGGGGGCCAGCGATCTGGAGGCTTCCGCCTCCAAGATCGAGGATAAAGGGCGTGGTCAGGCGATTGCCGAGACTTTGTTGGGCGGCCCGATGGGCATGGGTGCCTTCGACATCCTGGGGGATGATGAACAGGGGTACGCCGGTCTGAGCGTGGATTTTTTCCAGCGTTGCGGCCATGTGAGCCGGATCACCCGCTTGCAGGGCCAGTCTCCAGGCAGAGTAGCCACCGGCGACCGGTTGGCATCCTTCCGGGGTGCCGGCCTTGCCGGGAAGTTCCCGGAACGCCTTGATGGTCTCATCCACCGTGGTGTTGATTTCGTGATCCGGCCAGACATCGCCCAGATAATCGATGGCCACTTTGGCTTTCTCGGGATGATGGGCAGGTCCCACGCGGATTCCGGAGGAGCCGACATCGAAACCGATTCCGCAGCCATCGGCTCTGGTCGAGGAAGGGAGGAGCAGGGCCAGCAGGCCGATACATCCCATAACGAATCCAGACGAAAGCCGGGTGGTTGTGCGCATGGCGCGAATCTCGATTCTTGATGGAGCAAGGGGTTGGAAGCCGAACAGCCGGTCAGCATGACGAGACTTGGAATCGCAACATCGGGCTCATGATGCCGTTGGCGCACGATCCTACAGACGGTTCATGGCGCTCGGGGATTTCTCCCTGAAGCACGTCAATGCGCTGCGAGCCAGGCGAAACTGGCGATTGCTATGCCGACGCCGGCCAGACCGCCAGCCAGATAGGCCAGTACCACCACACCGGTGGCCGCTCCCGCCGAGGCGAGCACGATACCGATCTGCATGCAGGCAGCGGCGTATTCGTAGAGATGATAGGCATGAAACGCCTTGTCGTGTTTGGCTTCGGCCTCCTTGGCGCGTTGCATCAGTTCCTTGCGACCCTCTTTGGTGTCCGGTTCGCTGTCGTAGCGCTTTGCGGCGGCGCGGAAATCTTCGATTTTTTTGTTCCAGATCGTCGTCTTGTCGGCGGGAAGTTCTTGGGGGAGCATGGCCTCCAGCATATCCGCCGAGGATTTGGACTGGGTCATGCGTATGGTCTTGGCCTGATAGAAGGCCCAGAGATTCGATGCCTCGATATGTGCGGCCAGGGCGTTGTGTTGCGAGCTGTTGCCACCGATCTCGACGATTGCCAGCAAACAGGCGATGATGCTGATGAGAATGGCGATGCGGCGGTTGCGTTTGCCGGCATCCTCGTTGTGGCCGTGATCATCGTGGCCACCGCCGTGGGCGGCATGGTGGACCATTTCATGGGTTTCATGGGCTTCCATGGGTGCCTCTCCAGATTGTTTCAGAAACATAGTGTGAGGTCAGAAGTACCGATTTTCTGTTATCAGGGGAACGTATCCGGCCCTTGATGATCAGGAATCCAGCGATCCGGGTTTTTCTCGCGGATCTCTCGTTTCGTCTACAGCTTGAAGAATTGCAGAGCCGATTGCAAGGATGCAGCTTGCGATGCCAGATCTTCTGCCGAGGCGGACATCTCTTCGGCGGTGCCGGCGTTCTGCTGGAGCACCTGGTGGAGTTGCTGGATCGCGTCGTTGACCTGGGCTGCCCCTTGCGCCTGTTCGACCGAACCCGCCGTGATCCCTTGCACCAGGTCCGAAGTTTTTCGGATGTCTGGAACCAATGTGGCGAGCAGCTTTCCGGCATGTTCCGAGACGCGCGCGCTGGTCGAAGAGAGTTCGGTGAT
>JADFZD010000334.1 GCA_015232705.1 Magnetococcales bacterium
CGGCAAACAGGCCGTTGACCTGGTCGCCAGGGAGAGTCTGGATGGCGTCCTGATGGACTGGAAGATGCCGGTCATGGACGGGGTGGAGTGCATGCGGCGCATTCGCGATGAAGCGGTCGTGCATACACCGGCGATGATCATGGTGACCGCCTTTGGACGTGAGGAGGCGCTCAACGAGGCGCAACGTCAAGGGGTTGGTTTGCAGTATGTGGTCACCAAGCCGGTCACGCCATCGGTGTTGTTGGAGAGCATTGGCGAGGCGTTGGGTCGCGGCGTGGTGCGTGAGGGTGGCAGGAGGAGCGAGCGTGTGGATCCGGCGCGCGAAGCCAAGGCGAAGTTGCGAGGTGCGCGTGTGTTGTTGGTCGAGGACAACGACATGAACCAGGAGTTGGCCATGGAGCTTCTGGGAGAGGCTGGTTTCGAGGTGGTGGTTGCGGGCAACGGTCGAGAGGCTTTGGATCGTCTGGCTGCGGATGATCGTTTCGATGGGGTTCTCATGGATTGTCAGATGCCGGTGATGGATGGTTATTCGGCGACACGGGCGATTCGTGAGAATCCGGCCTGGGGGCGGATGCCGGTGATTGCCATGACGGCCAATGCCATGGCCGGGGATCGGGAGAAGGTGATTGCGGCGGGTATGAACGATCACATTGCCAAGCCGTTGGATGTGGTGGAGATGTTTGTCACGCTGGCCAAATGGATTGTTCCGGCGGTGTCGCGTTCCGGGGGTTGCGAGGCGGTGGATCTTTCTGGCGTCGGCGTTGTCGATGCGCTTCCCGGGGAGGCATCTTCGGCGCGCGTTGGCGTGGATGAGATACCGTGTGGGATTCCGGATTTGGACGTGGAGACCGGTTTAAAAAGGGTTGTAGGCAAGAAGGGGTTGTATGTGTCGATGTTGCGCAAATATCGGGTTGGGCAGAGGGATGTTCCTGCGCGGATACGTGCTGCGTTGGCCGATGGGGATCATGTCACGGCGGAGCGTGAGGCGCACACCCTCAAGGGTACCTCTGGGAATATCGGGGCGACCCGGATTCAATCGGGTGCAGCCCAGGTGGAGGCGGCCATCAAGGAGGGTCGGCAGGAGTCCGAGGTGATGGATCTTTTGGTTCAGGTTGAGGGGATGTTGGGTGCGTTGATTCAGGCTTTGGATGATGCCTTGCCGGCAGAGGTGGAGGCAGAGGTGTTGGTGGCGCGGCCTGTATTGGATCTTGAGGGGTTGCGGGTGTCTGCGGGTGCGTTGGTGGGTTTTCTGGCGGACGACAATTCCGAGGCAGCGGATGTGTGGCATGAGCGGTTGGGATTGTTCAAGCAGGCGATGCCGGAGCAGTGGCGGCAGGTGGGTGAGGCGATCGAGGTGTTTGATTTCGAGGGGGCGATTGTTGTTTTGCGTGAGGCGTTGCGGGTGCATGGGGTGGAGGTTTAATGAAATTAGTTGTTGACACGGAACGGGGGGCCAATTGTTGCGGGGGATCGGGGGCCGAAGGTCCCCGGCAGAGGTTTGAAGACGGAGTCCCCAAGGTTTTGATTTTGACTTTTCGACTTTGATTTTCTGTTATAATTTTTTCTGGTGCGCTCTTAAGGGGAGGTCCGGCATGTCAGTTGCCTTAACCAACCTGAGCAAGGCATCGACGATACACAATGAGCGCGCAAGCGAGTCTTGCCAGCGCCAGATAATTTGCTCCCTTCACGAAATAGCGGGTTCGTAAAGCGCGAAACCCCTTCAACCAGGCAAAAGTTCGTTCGACTACACGATACGCGATTTTTCGCAAACAGCGCGAAAAATCGCGTATCGTGTAAAGCGTGCGAAAAGCAAAAGCAACAAAACTTCAAGGCTTTGCCCAGAATCCGACCAGGGGTCACCGGCCCCTGGACACCGTCAGTTTAAGCCCGATTGATCGCTGGAATCGTCAGAATTACCTCCAAACCACCGTCCGGACGGTTGCGCAAGGTCATCTCCCCTCCATGCGCACGTACAATGTTGCGGGCAATCGGCAAACCAAGTCCCGTGCCGCCCGTGTCACGGTTGCGCGAGTTCTCCAGCCGGGTGAAAGGCTCAAAAACCCGCTCCCAATCGGCTTCTGGAATGCCAGGACCTTGATCCGCAATCGAAATCCGCAGCCGATCCCCTAACAGATCCGCACGAATGCGCGCCTTCTGACCGTAATGCACGGCATTGTCCACCAGATTGACCAGACACCGCTTCAAACT
>JADFZD010000335.1 GCA_015232705.1 Magnetococcales bacterium
GGCATAATCAATGGCCTTCCGGAGCGGTTCCGATGGCGTTGTTTTTGGGCGCAACTCTTCGAGTTTCTCGAAGATCCCTTCGAGAAGAGGCGTCGCTTGCCTCTGGCGAAAGAGGCACCTTTCTTCAGGCGTCTTTCCGGCACAAGGGGTCTCTACTTCGTGATAGAGCCGGGCGATGCGGGCCAGGATGTCCATTGCTTCTTTGGGACGAGAAGATGTCGCTTCATCAAACTTCCGGCGGGCATGCGCCCAACAGCCCACTTCGACGATTCCCTCTTTCCGGAAGAGTTCATCGTATCCGCTGTAGGCGTCGGCATGGACATATCCCCGATAATCCTTGAGATAATCAAGTGGACGTCGTTTGCTGCGATCGATGGAGAAATCGTAGGCCACAAGCGGCGGCCCGGTCCCACCCCGCAGATAGACCCATATCCGGGCTTTCCTGAACTTCCCGATGCCTTGCTCCTGCAAGGGCGTTGGCGTGTCATCGGTAAACAGGACACCCTCTTCCAGAACGGCCTGCCTGAAGACCTCCTCCAGAACCTTAATGCTCTCATAGGTCTGCATCAGCCAACTGCTTTGGGTCGCCCGGGGGATCGTCACCCTTTCCCGCTCAAAGATGCCGTTCTGACGATAGAGCGGCAGATGATCGGCGAACTTGCTGACAATCAGATGGGCAATCAATCCCACGTCAGCCTTACACTTGGCGATGGGGTGATCAGGCATGGGCGCAGCCAGGATGCCGCCGAAAGGATCACTCTTTTCCGGCAAGGCATATTGGGGCCGCTTGTAGACATTGACAATGAGTTTTCCCGGCCGGTATTCCAGCTTTTCCGAGATCTCGATGGTGATCACCTTCAGGGGTTCACCCGTTTCGGGGCAGAACTTTTGTTCTTCGGGGATGTCCAGCAGAATCTCCACCCGTTCGAGGTGTTCCGGAATGGGAATGCGGCCGTGATGCCCCGAAGCTTTCCGGGGCTTGACCGCTGCTGGTTTCGCCGGAGGCGCGGGTACGGCTTCTTGCGGCGTATTCTGTGCCAGTGACTGGAGCACGATGGAATCGAACATCAACTGGTTTGGATTGAGCTGCTCGGATTTGCGGCCATACAGTCGCCGGAGCATCTGGTCCATCTGGTGCTGAAGAATGGTCAACTGCCGCTGGGTGGATTCCAGCTTGCGGGTGAGCTCATCGATATGGGCATCTTTCTGCGCGATGACCTCCAGTGCTTGAGAGAGTGTCAGTATCATGAGGATACTCATGACATATATTACTAATTATGTCAAGTAGTTATATGCATATTTTGTATCTTTTCCCTGCTTTTTTCGGCACGATTCCCTCAAGAAGCATGGACAGATCCCGACGTTCTATATGCCCGTCTTCAGACCACTGGTCAGGGAGAATGAAACAGCCTTTCTCCAAGCGTTTGTACCAGAGTGCCAGACCGTCACGATCCCAGTAGAGAAGCTTGACCATACTGCGGCGACGGTTGACGAAGACGAACAGCGATCCGGACAAGGGGTCCGCCCCCAGATCGGATCGGACAATGCCGCACAACCCGTCGAAGGATTTGCGCATATCGCAGATGCCGCGGTAAAGATAGATGCGGGTTGACCCCGTCAGCCCGAACATCGGGAAAGGGCAGCGACGATGGCGCGAAGCGTCGAAGGATCAAACCCCTGATCCACTTCAAGGACAAACCGCTCGTCCAGGCGGAGACAGATTCCCGAAGCACCCGGCCTGACTGGCTTCAGCTCAACGAAGGCCCCTGGACGGGGTGGTTCCTCATTGAGGCGACGACGCCAACTATAGAAAAGGGATGTATGGATATGGATCTCTCGGCAGTAGGCCGCGATGTTCTTGCCGCTCGTCGATTGATCGTTAATGATGCTCCGCCAATGGGCATGGCGTTCTTCCATGGTCATCTTGGGCCTCCCCGTAATGAAAATCTTTCACTACCAAGAACTATAGCCCAAAAAATCACATCAAAAAAGACGGGTCGGTCGGACGGTTACTGGACAACTGAAAGGTAGCGATTTATGGTGGCAATGGATTTTTTTTTCTTTTGCATTCTGGTCTTATATTGATCCAAAGCTAAGGGAGGAAAATCATTCACGGGCAGGTGGGTAAATTCTTTTTTGATAGCATCTATAAGGTATTGTTTGTGCCGTTTAAAAGATTTCTGTGGCTCCGACCATTTGCGAAATTCA
>JADFZD010000336.1 GCA_015232705.1 Magnetococcales bacterium
TGTCGGCCAGACGCCTGGTGACCGTCCTGCTGGGAGACCGGCGTCTGCCCGACGCCGTGAAACGGGACGGAAAATTCAACGAAGAGGACATTGAGACCATCGCCCGCCTGAAAGAGGCCCTGACCAAGCTCCCCGACTACGACTTCACCTTCATCGACGACCACGACGTCATGATGGAGTGCCTGCACGCCCACCAGGGAGAGCTGGTCTTCAATCTCTGCGACGAAGGATTCGGGAACGACGCCTTCCAGGAAGCGCATGTTCCTGCCGTTCTGGACATCTTGGGACACCATTACAGCGGTGCCGGCCCCGCCTGCCTCATTTTATGCTACGACAAGTCCGTCACGCGTGCCCTGGCCACCCAATGCGGTGTCCCTGTACCCTGGGAAATCCAGTTCATGGCCGACGAGCCTGTCGATCCCGGCCGGATTCCCGCGTTTCCCGCTTTCATCAAGCCGAATCATGGCGACGGCAGTTTCGGCATCACCGAGGAATCCCTGGTGCACGACGCAACCCAGGCCGACTGCATCTTGAACCATCTGCGCAGCCGCATTCCCGGCCTTCCCCTGTTGGTCCAGGAATATCTGGCCGGCACGGAATATACGGTGGGACTGATCGGAAACCCCGGCCATGACTGGACGGTCCTGCCCATTATCGAGGTGGATTACAGCCGCTTGGGGGGACGCGTTCCCATCTTGTGCCACGCTTCGAAATGGCACCCGGACTCTCCTTATTGGACCGATATCGGCTATCGGCGGGCGGCCCTGCCCCCCGAGATTGCGGCCCGCCTGGTCGAACAGTCGAAGCGCCTGTTCCGGCGCCTGGAATGCCGCGACTATGCCCGGTTCGACTATCGGACTGATGAAAGAGGACAGATCAAGCTGCTTGAGGTCAACCCGAATCCGGGCTGGTGCTGGGACGGCAAGATGAACCTGATGGCGCAATTGGATGGCTTGTCTTACGAGGGACTTCTTGAGCTGATCCTCAATGCGGCAATGGGAAGGGGCGCATGATGGACCAGACTGTCGACAGGGAGGATCCATCCGTGGACGGGGGTGAAGCGCCCCCCACTATGCCGGTCATGACGGCGCTGAAACATATCCTGTCCTACCTGGCCCCCTATCGCGTGCGCACCGGCCTGATGCTGATGACCTTGTTCATCGATGTCGCCTTCGACACGGCCCTGCCGCTCAGCCTCAAGCTCCTGATCGACGAGGCGATCGTTCCGCGGGATTTCGACATCCTGATCCTCGTGGTCAGCGCCTTGTTCGCCGGCTATCTGATGACCGCCGTCTCGCAATTGTCCCGCGATTATCTGTACGCCTGGCTGGGAGCCCATGTGCTGGGCGACCTGCGCCGGCACATCTATGAACACCTCCAGCGCATGTCGCCCAGCTTCTTCGCCCGCTTCCGGTCCGCTGACCTGATGGCCAGGTTTTCGTCAGACCTGACCGCGGTTGAAAACGCCATCATCCTCGGCATGCCCTCGGCGCTGATTTCGGTCCTTCACATCATCATCAGCACGACCGTGCTGTTCATACTGGAATGGCGCCTGGCCCTCATCGCCCTGTTGGGCCTGCCGTTCTGCATGATCGGACCGCGCATTCTGGGGCCGAAGGCCGTCGCGGCCAGCTACGATCTCAGGACCAGCCAAAGCGCGATGGCCGCCCACATCCAGGAAGCCGTTTCCGCTCAAGGCGTCGTTCGCGCCTTCACCCTGCAAGAGGTGATGCGGAAATTCTTTTTTTCCCACTCGTCACGGCTCACCCAGCTTGCCACCCGCTTCAACTTCCTGAGCTACGCCACCGAGCGCAGCCCGAACATCGGCATGCAGCTGTTCAGCCTGGGCATCATCGGCGGCGGCGGCGTCCTGGCTTTCAACGAGACGATTTCGATCGGCTCGCTGGTTTCCTTCAATGCCCTGTTCGTCAATGTCAGCAGTTCGGTCCTGGGCCTGACCTCCATCGCGCCGACCTTGCTGCAGGCCACCGGCGGCATGCAGCGCATCCGCGAAGTCCTGGATCAGCCCCCCGAGGTGACCGACGCTCCCGGCGCAGTTCCCATGCCACCCCTGGCGCAGCAGATCGAGTTCGACAACGTCTCCTTCGGCTATACGCCCGAGCAGATGAATCTCGCCCAGGTCAGCTATACCATTCCCGTGGGCAGCAAGGTCGCCTTCGTCGGTCATAGCGGCTGCGGCAAGAGCAC
>JADFZD010000337.1 GCA_015232705.1 Magnetococcales bacterium
GGATTTCTTGCCATTCTTGACCGTGAGTTCTACGAATGCCATCCCTGATCTCATTCTCACGTTCGTAGATTGGCGAGATTGAGTTCTCCATTAAACGCTGGATGGCTGCTTTCTGGTGATTCGAGCGTTCTTTGGGTAGGGCGGCCATTGGAGTTCCTTGGTTTATCTGCCTTTATCGAACAGGGAAGAGATGTGGGGAATGGATAAGATTCCGGTTGCTGTGCTGAGAACCCATACGAAGAACCGAACAATGATATTGACTTTGTGTTGATAGAGCTTGAGTTCTGTGATTTCTTTGGTCACAATGTCAAGTTTTGTATCAAGAGTTCGTTCAATTTCATCAAAGCGTTCTTGGCCTGCTTTGAATCTGTCATGTACAGTTTCCATGCGCACCAAGAGTTGAGTGATCTGCTCGACGTATTTACAAACATGGTCTGTTGACACAGGATCACCATTGAGTTGGTTTGGTTTCTTTGGTGAAGACTCCGACTGCACCAGCAGCAACGGTTCCGACAGAGATGATTGCTTCGAGTTGGTCAGGAGCAACGTTGATTCCGAAGCCTGTGGCCAACATGATGATTCCGCGCCATGTGGATGGTTCTTGGAAGCGATCAAGGAGATAGTTAAACATGAAGATTCTCCGGGCCAAGGTGTTCTGCTGCGTTGGTGAGATATTCTGCTTCGGAACCTTTGCCGTGAACTGTGTTGTAGAATTTCTTCCAGTATGCAGCACGAGCGGCGCGGGTTTTTGGGATTGGGTCTTTGATACGAAGCAAGAAAACACGAGCAATCAAGGCAGCGTAGAGAAGATCGGTGATCAGGAATTTTTCAAGGTCTTTGATTGGCGCATTGCGATAGAAAAGAATGCGGTCGCGGATGCGTGGGCGATGTGCCAGGAAGTTGGTCCAGATGTCAGTATGGGTTGCAGGTTCAATCTGCCAAGGACTGAGAGCCGGACCACCTTTCTGGACAATGAAGAATCCACATAAGGATTCCTGGCAGGCAATCTCCATCAAGAAATCTTCTGCTTCTTTGGAGTGTGCATCAAGCATCATACAGGCTGGCCGGACAACGAATTCACGGAGTTGAGGTGCGGATATGCCCATGGGAGCCTCCTGTTGGTTGATTTAAGGGTGAGGATACGAGATATTCGTGGCGGTGTATATGCGCCAAGTTCTTCAAAATTTATAAATTTTGACCAATTATGCAGTTGACTCCTTCTGTTCATTTTGGTATGCTGCGCTTGCTGCGCCGGGGGTGAGAGGTTGGAAAAGTGTATATTTACTAAAGTCATCAATCTTACTCAATGCAGTCTTGATGTCGGTGTAGCCTTGTCGCTTTAGGCCAAGGCAGATTCTTCGTATGCTTGAGCGACTGTATCCAGTATAGTACATGATCTGGCTGTGTGGGACTCCATCACAGTGCAGTTTGCGGATTAGGGGTTGGTAGATAGCGCGTTCATCGGTTTTGGCTGGGATGTAGAGGAAGAGATTCTTTGCGTGTTTGTAGATTTCAGGAGCAAGTTGGCCGAGGGTTTTTCCCATGGCGGTTTCAAGGAAGGCGGGGAGCGGGGTTTTGATGTAGATGATTGTGCTAGGGAGGAGTTCGGAAGCGGCAGGGATCAGATGGGCGAGGGCGGGGATGTCTGTCATGTTGGTGATCTTGCGGTATTTTGATACGAAGGTGAAGCGGGTGAGGAAGTCTTGGGTGTGGAGGATCAGTTTTGTGCTTGTGGGGAGACAGTGGAGCAGGACTTGGGAGTCTGGGAGCCGGGCTTCAATACGGTACTGGATTCCGTCCAATTCCCAGATGTCACGGATGCGGAAGTCTTTGGATGTCATGGAAGGTTCTCCCAATCAGAGTCTTTGTGGAGGAAGATAGGAAGAAAGCTCAGGATCAGGAGCAGCCAGATGAGGAAGACTATGAGAGCAAGCAGGAATGTTCCCATGTTTTGAGTTTCTCCATATGGTCGCGGCGGAAGTCGTTGATGTGTTGGGAGCGGAGGATGGACGGGCCATGGGTTTGGTGTTCGTAGAAGATCACGTCTGTTGGGATGGTTAGATCGACAGGAGTTGATATTCCTATGATTTGGATGTCCTTGGTTGGGTTGGGCATTTTAGGAATCCTAGGAATCTGTGTGCTCTATCAATGATTCAAAGATCGAAACAATGATATCGGAGAAGAAATCAACAAAGAAAAAGAAT
>JADFZD010000338.1 GCA_015232705.1 Magnetococcales bacterium
CGGTTTGGCGCAGTTTGAAACGGATGGCGGTTGATACCAGCCGTGCCAAGGTGCGGAAAGATCGTGACTGCCGCCGGTTTTCCTTTGCCCACCGCATGGACATGGTCATGTGCGATGGCAAACACTTCCGAGCCGGAGCAGCCCGTCTGCGCAGGGTCGCGCTCTTTTTCATCGATGATGCCAGCCGCGTTGTTCTGGATGTCAAAGTGGGCACCTCCGAAAGTGCGCGACTTTTTCTCAATGGGCTTTACCAGACACTCACCCAACACGGAATGATGACATCTATCTTTACTGACAACGGCTCAGGTTTTGTCGCTCATGATGCCATCGATGTGCTGCACAACCTCAACATCCTCTTCGTTCATGGCACCGCCGGGTATCCTCAAGGCCGTGGCAAGATTGAGCGTTTCAACCGTACCGTCTCTGATCAGATGCTGCGCTTGCTTGATGGCAACCCTGATATTGACCCGGACTGTGCCTCCCTTGAATTACGTTTGCGGCATTATCTACACACAAAATACAACCATATGCTTCATGAAAGTCTGGATGGTGTTACCCCTTGGGCACGGTTCACAAGCGATCCGAAACCTCTGCGACCTTATCGTCATGCCGGCGAACTCCATCCAGCGTTCATTCTGCAGCGACAGCGATCCGTATCAAACGATCACGTTGTTTCATTCAATGGGGTCCTCTATGAGGTTCCTCGTGGACTGGCCGGCACCAAAATCATCTTGTACCACTACATACTGGACGATGCCGTGGAAATTTCCCATCAGAATCGCATGATGCGCCTTGCGCCTCTCGATCCTCATGCCAATGCCAGGGACAAACGATCCAAAAACGTTTCCCTTGATGACCAGTCATCTCCCATAAATATCACCAAAAGCAGTTCCCAGATGGCATTTGATCGTGACTACCGCCCCATTGTCGGAATCGACGGTGGATTCCCAACCCCGAAAAACAGCTTCAACACCAACCATGAGGAGATTGTTCCATGAGCCAACCAACTGAGTTTCTAAGTTATTTTGGCTTCCATACCACCCCTTTCACCAGGGAGATCCGTGTTCAGGATCTGTTTGTCCACGAAATTTACAAGGACACTCTTGAACACCTTTTGCATACTGTCAATCAACGCATGTCGGCCACCTTGATCGCTCCTGCCGGGACCGGGAAAACGGCCCTCCTGCGCGCCTTGAAATCCAGATTGCCGGATACCAGATACCGCGTCCATTACGTCAAGGTGACCAATCTGTCCAAACGCGACTTCTGTCGTGAGATCGCCGCTTCTGTCGGAGCCGATGCCGCAAGGATCTATCCGGCCTTGGTCCGCCGCATTCAAGAGCGTTTTGCCAACACCCTCGATACGGATTCCTTGCGCCCGGTCCTCCTCGTGGATGAGGCGCACGCCATGTCCCCGGATCTCCTCGGCATCCTGCGCATCCTGACCACCTTCGATATGGACAATCGGCTCGTGGTCAGCATCATTTTAACCGGACAACCCCCACTGGCGAAGGCATTACGCCATCAAAAGCTGGAAGACGTGGCGCAACGCATGGCCCACCAAGCCACCTTGAGGTTGCTATCGCGCAAGGAAACGGACGCCTATATCCGCCATCGTTGCCAAATCACGGGCGTATCGGCTTGCCCGTTCGATCAAGGGGCAATGGAAGCCATCTTCGAGATCGGTCACGGTAACTTGAGGGCCACGGATCATCTGGCGTTCAAAGCCCTGGAGATGGCGCATCACGCCAGCTGTAACACCGTTGACAGCAACCACGTCACCACCGCCAGGGGGATGCTATGCCTGTGACCTCGGAGACTCTCCCCATATGCCGGGCCAACGAACTCGCGATCCAGACCGTCGAGACAACCTGGTTGATTCAATCCCTGTGGGCGCATTCCGCCGTTGGTATCATCGGTGGGGCGCCGAAGTGTTGCAAATCCTGGCTCGGTATCGACATGGCCGTGAGCGTGGCTTCCGGCACCCCATGCCTGGGGCATTTCTCCGTCCAACGTCCAGGACCAACCCTTGTCTACCTGGCTGAGGACTCCATCCCCGTGGTCCGATCCCGTATTGAAGCCCTGTGTGCTCACAGGAGGCTGGACATCAGCCGACTCGATCTTTTTGCCATTACGGCATCCTCGCTTCGCCTTGATCTTGCCAGCGATCAAAAGCGCCTGCAAGCCACGCTGGCCAGTTTGC
>JADFZD010000339.1 GCA_015232705.1 Magnetococcales bacterium
TCATGCTCGGCGATTTTACCGGGCACGGGTTGTCGGCGGCGGTGGCGGCCATGCCGGTGGCGGACATTTTCTACGAGATGACCGCACAAGGGTTTTCGATCGGCGATCTGGCCGAGGCGATGAATGTCAAATTGCTCTCGATCATGCCGCGACGGATGTTCTGCGCGGCATGTCTGATCGAGGTGGATCATCGGCAAAAGAGTCTGAACATCTGGAACGGTGGACTTCCCGATGTGTTGGTAATCGACGGTTCAGGCCGCCTGGCGCATCGTGTGTCGTCGAGTCGGATGCCTCTGGGTATCGCACCGATGACGCGTGAGGATCGCAAGGTGGAGATTCTGGAACTCCACTCGGACTACAGGGTCTTTCTGTTTTCCGACGGAGTGACCGAAGCGACCAACGCCGATGAACAAATGTATGGTTCGGATCGGCTTGAGGCGCATTTCGACGGTTTGCTTCCTCCCGAGCGGCTTTTCCAGGCGATTCTGGATGACCTTGAGGCGTTTCGCGGGGACGCGCGGCAATCGGATGATGTCAGTCTTTTGGAGATCGTCTGCGAACGGGCCAGTCAGGAACCACGTGAGAGCGCGCGCGGCAGGCAGCATGCCTCGATCGCACCCACACCCTGGCGCGCCTCCTTTTTCTTCAGCGCGCTGACCTTGAAATCCGTGGATCCCCTGCCGACGATCATCAACGCCGTGATGAATCTTCAGGCACCGATCGGTCATCGGGAACGGCTTTACACGATTCTGGCGGAACTCTTTTCCAATGCGCTGGATCATGGTCTGCTGAAATTGGACACGCGCACCAAAAAGACGCCGGAAGGGTTTATCCAGTACTATACCGAGCGCGAAGAGCGTCTGGCGAAACTCGAACATGGGAGCATTCGCCTGGACATTGGACATGTCCCCCATCCCGAGGACCCGGCTCTCGGCGAGCCGGGGGGGGGTGAGATCCACATTGTCATCGAGGATAGTGGGGCAGGTTTCGAGTTGGAACAGATCCACTCCCAGCTCTCTGGGAATCTGGGTCATGGAGGCCGAGGCATCGCACTCTTGCGTTCCTTGTGCCAGTCGTTGGAATATCATGGCGTCGGCAACCGGGCCGAAGCAATCTATCGATGGACCCTCTAGGAAAGGCGGAACCATGACGGAGCGCATGCATGGCTGAGAGCATCAAGGCCATGGTGGTGGATGATACCATCACCTATCGCATGATCATGAAGAACGTCGCGGAGAGTATTCCGGGCATTCGCGTGACAGCGACTTCGTCCAATGGCAAGCTGGCCTTGGACAAGATCGTGGCGCAGTTCACGTCGAACGATCCGGAGCGTCCCGATCTGGTGCTGTTGGATGTCGAGATGCCGGTGATGGATGGGCTGAGCACGCTCAAGGAGCTGCGCAAGCGTTATCCGAAGCTGACGGTGGTGATGGTGAGTTCCACCTCGCGTCAGAACGCCAACATCATTGTGGAGTGTCTGAACGCCGGGGCGCTGGATTTCATCACCAAGCCCCTGGAAAACAACGTCGAGAAGGCCAAGACCACGCTGCGGCAGAGTCTGGAGCCGATCCTTACCGTGTTGCAGCAGAAGCAGGAGAACGACAAGGGAGCCTCTCAAGGAGGACCACCGGTTGCACCTCCCCCTTCGCATGCGCCACAGGCGTTTACCACCATGCCCGCGGCCAGTGCCCGCATGCCGATGCCAGCCACGCAACCGCGTGCCACGGCCATGCCCCCCCCTCCTGGACGCATCCCCCCAGCGGCATCGAGCATGTCACCGACGCGCGCGGCCATTTCGATGAAAGCTCCACCGCATCCGGATCTGCTGTTGATCGGCTCCTCGACCGGCGGACCAGCGGCTTTGACGACCATTTTCACCATGCTGCGCGAAAAGCTGCCTGTCCCAACATTGATCGTCCAGCACATGCCACCAGTTTTCACAACCTCGTTGGCCGCGCAGCTCAGTCGCGCCTCGGGACTCTCTGTCAAAGAGGCGCGGGACGAGCAACCCCTGACCCCTGGAAGCGTCACCATCGCCATGGGAGGACGACATATGACCTTGCAAAATCGCCAAGGATCCCTTAAACTTATACTCAATGATGGACCAAAGATTAATGAATGTCGGCCAGCCGTGGATGTCCTCTTCATGTCTGTGGTGGCCTCTTTTACAGGAAACATCTTAAGCGTCATTC
>JADFZD010000033.1 GCA_015232705.1 Magnetococcales bacterium
TTTTTTTAATAAAATGATTTTAAATTTGTCATTCGCGCATTCTTTGCGAAAAAGGCGCGAGCGCTCGCACTTATATGTGTTATGAATCGTTGCCGCTTTTGGGTAACGAATTCATGGCGAATGGTTCATGGGCAGATGCGCCGCCTCCGGCGACCTGTTTGAATGCAAGGCGAAGAGGGATTGTTTTGCCAACAGCGCAAAACGATCCCTCTTCCAAGGCCGCGCGCAAGGAAAAAGACAAATTCAAAGGACAGAAACTCGGAGGCGCTGCCTCCGAACCTCCGCCGGGGGGGATAATCCCCCCGGTCCCCCTTGATCCCTTGTACCTGGTTTTCCGCCTCCCTCACCTTCTCCGCACACCCAACAAAAAGACCCCCCGTTTCCGGGGGGTCTTTTCAAAACCGCCTGACAAAAAATGGCTCTCAATGCACCTTGGCCCAAATGCGCCGCTTTACCGCATAGAACAACACCGTCAAGATCACCAGATAAAACATCACCTTGAGACCCAATGACTTGCGCTCCATCAATGTCGGCTCGGCAGCCCAGGCCAAAAAGGTCACCACATCCAGAGACATCTGCTTCAACGAACTCTCCACACCATCCGGATAGGTCACCGACCCATCGTTGAGAGGCTGTGGCATGGCCAGAAAATGACCAGGAAAGTACTTGTTGAAATTTTCATTGGCCTGAATGCGCGTCAGGATCTCTTTCACCTTCTCCGGTTGATGGATGTCCACCCCCAAAGCCGATGAGATCTCCTTAAGCTCGCCATCAGACAAGGCGCCATCTTCCATCACCCTCTGCACCAAAGCCCGGTCCGCATCGGTGAGATAACCGTTCAAGACCGCGTAGGTATAATCCTCATACCCCTTGCGCGCCTTGGTGATCAAAGAGAGATCCGGCGGCATGACCCCAAAGGTATCCTTGGCAGCCACAGGATCCATGGGGCTGGTCATGCGATCTTTTTTGTTGTGACTCTGCGCCTCGGCCAGTGCGATCACCTCGGCCTCGCTGAAACCAAGCGGCTTTAATGAGTCGAACTTGATGTACTTGATGGAGTGGCAGGCCATGCAGACCTCCACCGCCACTCGGGCGCCACGCTTGAGGGCAGCTTGATCGAACTGCCCGAAGATTCCGTGGAAACCCCACGATTGCACAGGCAATTCGGGACCACCGGAAGTGGCGAGAGCCGGTTGGGGAAGAACCACCGCGACCGCAAGAGCCACGGATTTAAGGAATTTCATGAAGTCCATGTTGACTTTCTCCCCTGGCTTACAGGCTTTTGGGCACGGGTTGGGGTTTTTCGATATCAAACGCGGTAATGATCCACAACAGGAAGAAATACCCGAAGTAGATGGCCGTGCAAGTGCGACCCACGACGATCAATGGCAAGGCGCCGTTGAAACGGGTGGCATCCGCCGGATTGTAACCCACCCAGCCCAGCAGGAAGCAGTCGATGACAAAGATCCAGAAGAGTTGACGGCTCAATGGACGATAGCGGAACGACCGAACCGGCGAGCGATCCAGGAAAGGCAGGATGAACAGGATGGCAATGGCCGCACCCATGGCGATCACGCCAGCCAGCTTGCTGTAGGATCCCAGGAAATCGATGGAACGCAGGATGGCATAGAAGGGAAGAAAATACCACTCCGGCACGATGTGAGCCGGGGTCTGCATGGGATTGGCCGGGATGTAGTTGTCCGGCTCCAGAAAGAAGTTCGGCATGAAGAAGACAAAAGCGCAGTAGACCAGCAAAAACACCCCCATCGAGTACAGATCCTTGATCGTGATGTAGGGGTGGAACGGAATGGTATCCTTGTGCTCGTCAACGATGTCGATACCGTCCGGATTGTTGGAGTGGACCGCATGCAAAGCCCAGAGGTGAACAATCACCACGCCGAAAATCACGAACGGCAACAGAAAGTGCAGGGCGAAGAAACGGTTCAAAGTGGGATCGCCAACCGCGAAACCACCCCAGATCCAGACGACCAACTCCTCACCGACCACCGGGATGGCGCTCATCAGGTTGGTGATCACCGCAGCGCCCCAATAGGACATCTGACCCCAGGGCAGAACATAGCCCATGAAGGCGGTGGCCATCAGAAGGAAGAAAATGATGATGCCGAACCACCAGAGGATTTCGCGGGGTGCACGATGGGAACCATAGTACATGCCACGCAGGATGTGGATGTAAACGGTCATGAAAAAGAAGGTGGCGCCGTTGGCATGCATGTAACGCAACAGCCAGCCGAAGTTGACATCGCGCATGATGTGTTCGACGGCATCGAAGGCCATATTGGCGTCCGGCTTGTAATGCATGGCCAGGAACAGGCCGGTCAACAGCATGACGATAAGGCAAAACAGAGCCAGCGAACCAAAAACCCACCAATAGTTGAGATTTTTGGGCGTTGGGTATTCGGTAGCCTGACTTTTGATAAGAGCCGTGATGGGCAGTCGGGCATCCACCCAATCCATAATCGATTTAGACACCGTGAGGACTCCTTGCGTGGCGCACTTTTTGGTAAGGACAGTTCTTCATAAGGCGGTTCATGATCCGGTTCAGCCGACGGCCTTGCCGATCACCAGGGTCTTGTCATCCTTGAAGGCATAGAAGGGGACTTCAAGATTTTTGGGAGCCGGACCTTGTCGGATGCGTCCCGAGGTATCGTAGTGGGAGCCGTGGCAAGGGCAGAGAAAGCCGCCATAGTTGCCGGTTCCAATCGGTTGGGGCACGCAACCCAGATGGGTACAGATCGCCAGCAGCACAAGATATTCCGGCTTTTGAGCGCGTTCGGCATCCTTGGCAGGATCCGGCAGTTTTTCCGCATCGCCCTTTTTGGCAGAGGCGATCTGCTCATCGGTGCGATGGAGGATGAATACCGGCTTGCCCTGCCAGGGCACGGTGATCATCTGACCTTTGCCAAGGGCGCTGATATCCACTTCGGTGGTGGCCTGGGAGAGGACATCTGCCGAGGGACTCCAGGATTTGATGAAGGGCCAGACCGCGCCTGCGACACCGACAGCACTGACGGCGCCGGTAGCCAGAATCAGGAAATCGCGGCGGCTATCCTCTTCTGGTTGTTCCGAAACGGGTGAATGGGAATGGGCCGTGGAGTGAGCGGAGGCGGACATGAAGTTCTTGACCTATATCAAAAAAGAGTGACGCGAACAAGAAAGTTCAAACCTTTGCACTATTTCAAATTGATGGCTGAGAGTCAAGCCCTTTCCAGGAAAATTTTCCACAATGAGACTGGCTTTTTGAATAAAATTAAGACAAGATAGAAAAATCAATCAAAACCATTATCACCAGTATGGATGACCGACATGGAATGGAAACGTGAAAAACCCAAAGAACAGGGCTGGTTCTGGTGGAAACCGGTCCCCAACTATGCCGAAGCGGTATTGATCAAACAGGGATTCGTCTATCGGGTCGGCGTGGTGGAAGGCAAACAACTCGGTTTGTGCGTAGGTCACTGGATGGGACCCATCGAACCGCCTAGGCCAGGCATGGGTGCTGTTCCGGGTTGAATTTTCGTCAAACAAGGGGATTTCGATAGGCCAAACATTCGGGAGCGCCCGGCGCTCCCGAAACCTCCCAACCGTCAAATCGGATTGGGAATATCGATGAATTGAAATTCCAGGCCAAATCGACGCGCCAACAACATGCCGATCTCCTGCACGCCGAATTTTTCGGTTCGATGGTGACCAGCGGCAATCACATGGATCCCCTCTTCACGGGCAAAGTGATAGATCGGCTCGGATGGTTCGCCTGTCAAGAACAGATCCGCGCCCAGATCCTTGGCCTCACGCACCAACTCCGGCGCGGCTCCGGAACAAACCGCCACCCGACGGATCCGTTCCGGTCCGAATGGCAGAACCAGGGGTTCCCCGCCAAAAATCTCACATACCCGGCTGACAAAATCGGTGATCGACTCTTCACGATCACTCTCCCCGAGGCTGGAAAGATGAGATCCTTGATAGAATCCGAAAGGTGCAATTGGCATTAAATTCAATTTTTTCAATATCATGGCATTATTTCCGTATTCCGCGTGCCTGTCGAGCGGCAAATGATAGGCCATGAGGGTCAAATCCCGTTCCAACAAAAAAACGAGTCGTTCCTTTAAATTGCCCTGAACCACACGAGAATCCTTGTTCCAAAACATTCCGTGATGTACCAAAATCAGATCCGCCGCCTGTTCATCGGCGGCGCGGAACAGATCCAGGCAGGCCGATACGCCACCGATCACCCGATGTACCTCTTCGCGACCACGTACCTGTACCCCGTTGGGCGTGTAATCGGCAATTGCGGCAACTTGCAGGGTGTCTGCCAAAAATCGTTCCATTTCAGTCAGCCTGATCAACCGTGAGACTCCTTGTCTTTGAAATTTTACATAAAATTAATGTGTGAATGACCGATGACAGACACCAAACAAACCTTTACCGTACTGCATGCCGATCCCGAAGTGCGTGAGCGGATTATCACCGATCCTTATTGGGCTGCGCGGGATAAAATCCTCAAACTGCTTTTGCACTATACGCTGATCGAATCGTTTAAAAAATTCATCAAGCGGCAAATGCCCTATCCCTATGTTTCGCCCTCCATGGTACGTCCCAAGGCTGCCACGGCCAGTCGCGAATACACCCTGCACAACACCTGCCTGATCACCCTTCTGGATTCGCCCTTGCCCGGCAACCTGAAAAAACATTTCCGCTGTCGGGAAGGGAATCGGGTCACCCGTGAAAACATCGTGGACGTGGCTCCAGATCTCCCTTTCTTGGGAAATTACTGCGATTCCCACCGGGATTCAAGCCATCCGGCCTTTGTGAATCTGCTGCGCATGCTCCTGCCTCTGGACTATTCGCTGTTGATTCAAAATACCGCATCACCCAATGATCCGATGAAAAAAATCGAGTTGAGCAACTTCCATGTACGCATCGAGCGTTTGACGGACAACGCTTTGCGTCATTTGGGCATCCATTTGAATTACCTTGAGAGATCCCTGAGAGAAAAAGACGATACCTTCATTGAAACCCTGGAAAAGAAACTATACGAATACTACCACTTCTACCACAATGCCGGTGGACGACGCGCGGCGGCGGTGCATGCCGCTCAGCTGCTGTTCCGGGAAAAATTGCCTGGCACCATTCTGGTCGGCTCCCAACAGGACCGCCGTTTGACCCTGCTGACCTTGCATGGCAAAAATCAGCAAACCTCGGTGGAGCAGTTCTTTTTAATCAAATTGAGCAGTGCGGCAGTATCTGAGTTGATCGATCTGGGAACGACGCATGACATTGACATTCAGAAAAATTTTCTGATCTCAATCGATGACGAGCATGAGGGATTGGTGGTGCTCAAGGCCGAATATGCACACACCGAAGCAGCCAAACCGACATTGGAAAAAAAATCTCGGGATGGGGATCAGATTCACGAGGATTGGTTGCAACTGGTACGCGAGTGCATTGTTCCGATCACGCCGCAAGAGACCACACAAATCGGCTATTCATTCGCCTATCGTTCGTGATGCGCCGGACATGAAAACTTATCCACAGCAAACTGTCCATCACCATGTGGATGAATACAGGTAAAAATCGGGCAAAAGTCTCTCCAAGACCATCGGAACCGATAGTCTGCACAGTTCATCCACGGAATCATCCACGATTCATGCCCAGGAGATTTTGTCAATTTATATAAAAAATTCAATCAATTATAAAAAAAATCCACAGATTGAGCCACACCTTTTTATTCTATTTTTTAATTTATAAAAAAATAGTTTATAGAAAGGCTTTGATCCGCCATTCGTGTCCAAGGTATCCTCAACCTTAGAATCCAACACTTCATGACCAAAAATCTTAAAGCAAAATACATGCCCAAAACTGAGCCACATCATCGTTTTTTAAGAGCCTGTCAAGGATTGCCTACCGATCGGGTACCGATCTGGATCATGCGTCAAGCGGGTCGCTATTTGCCGGAATACATGCAGGTACGTCGGGAAGCCGGTGATTTTCTCTCTTTGTGCAAAAATCCCGAGTTGGCGGCCAAGGTTACCTGGCAGCCGATCGAGCGGTTTGGACTGGACGCGGCGATCCTGTTTTCGGATATCCTGGTGATACCCGAAGCCATGGGCATGGGATTGAATTTCGGCTCCGGGGAGGGTCCGATTTTGGAACCGCGCATCGATGCACCGGGGGATGTGGGACGACTGCGTGTACCGGATCCCGAGAAGGATCTGCACTATGTCATGGATGCCATTCAGGCGATTCGGGCGTTGCTTGAGGATCGTGTACCGCTGATTGGTTTTTCCGGCAGTCCCTGGACCTTGGCTACCTACATGGTCGAAGGGGGATCGAGTCGTACCTTCTCGCGGGTTCTGGGGATGCTGCATGAACGTCCCGAGGTGATGCAAAGCCTCCTTGACCGGCTGGTCACGGCGGTGACCGACTATCTCAATGCCCAGATCCGGCATGGGGTTCAGGCGGTGCAGATTTTTGATACCTGGGGTGGGGTGCTTGAGCAGGATGAATTTTTGAACGTTTCCTTGGAGAGCATTCAGCGCATTATAGCTGGCTTGGATCGGATCGGGCCGGATGGCATGCCGGTGCCTGTGATTCTTTTTGCCAAGGGGTGTGGGGCGCATCTGGAGGCCATGGCCCAGAGTGGTTGTCAGGTGGTGGGATTGGACTGGACCACGGATATTGGTCAGGCACGGGAGCGGGTCGCGGGCAAGGTGGCCTTGCAGGGCAACATGGATCCGGGGTTGTTGCGCGCCGCGCCGGAGGAGATCAAACGGGAGGCGGAAAGAATCCTGCGGGCTTATGGTCCGCATCCGGGTCATATCTTCAATCTGGGCCATGGCATTGCCCCGGATTGTCTCCCGGAGCGGGTGGCGGTATTGGTCGAGACGGTGCGGGGGTTCTCCTTTTCGGAATCGTGATCCATTGGTTTTGAATCGTGATTCATTCGCTTTTTTGGGCCATTTTCGCGGGATCGCTTCGCAAAATGCGCGAAACGATTCCGCAGCCAAGGCTGGCGCGAAAATTTTTTCACAAGAAGACGTAAAAAAATTTTTCTTTGAAGGACGCGCCTGAAAAGCAAAGTCAAAAAGAACAAAGAACGAAGTAAACAATAAAGCAAAGCAAAAGAACCTCGGAGACTCCGTCTCCGAACCTCTGCCGGGGACCTTCGGTCCCCGGACCCCTCCACAACGTTATCGACATAAACAGTGACCAATTACCCGGAGTCTTGAGTTTTCATGAGCGATGCCATCGTCATCTCCCAGGAAGTCCGCTTCGACCGCGCCCTGATCGAAAAATACGACCGCGCCGGACCCCGTTACACCTCCTATCCCACGGCACCACACTTCCACGAGGGGTTCGGTCCTGACGATTTCATCCGCGAGATTGCCCGCTCCAGCGCCGAAAAACCGGATCGTCCGCTTTCTTTGTATCTGCATATCCCGTTTTGCGATACCGTCTGCTATTACTGCGCTTGCAACAAGATCATCACTCCGGATCGCTCCCGCGCCGTACCCTATCTCAATGCCTTGATTCGCGAAATCGAATCGATGGCCCGCCATTTCACCGCCGAACGACTGGTGCGGCAGATCCATTTCGGGGGTGGCTCTCCCTCCTACCTGACCATGGAACAGACCGCTCGTCTGTGGGCAGCCTTGAGAAATCATTTCCATCTGGCCGACAAGGCCGAAGGGGAGTATGGCATCGAGGCCGATCCGCGCGAATGCCCAACCGGTACCATGGCCCGGTTGGGGGAGATCGGCTTCAATCGCATCTCCTTTGGGGTACAGGATCTGGAACCTGCCGTGCAAAAGGCGATCAATCGCATTCAGCCCCTCGAATTGACGCAACGATGCGTGGAAGAGGCGCGTGCCAACGGGTTTCATTCGATCAATCTGGACCTGATCTACGGTCTGCCCTTGCAGACCGAAGCCTCCTTCATGAAAACTCTCGAAGTGGTGATCACCGACCTTCAGCCGGATCGGTTGGCGGTGTTCAACTATGCCCACCTGCCCCAATATTTCACCCCACAGCGACGCATCGATGCCAACCAACTGCCAAGCGCCGAAGTCAAACTGCGCATCCTGGAGCAGACCATCGCCCGTCTGTTGGCGGCGGGTTATGTCTATGTGGGCATGGATCACTTTGCCAAACCGAATGACGAGTTGGCCATGTCGCAACGGTTGGGCACGTTGCATCGCAACTTCCAGGGGTATACCACCCGTGCCGAGTGTGATCTGGTGGGGTTGGGTTTGACCTCCATCAGTCAGTTCGGGCATGCCTATGCCCAGAACTACAAGACTTTGGCCGAATATTACGCACGCATTGACGCCGGTGAGCTGCCGATTTTTCGGGGATTGGCGCTGAATGCCGATGATCGCATTCGCCGGGATGTGATCATGCGATTGATGTGTGATTTCCAGCTGGATCGTCAGACGACGGGCGAGCGGTTGGGGATTGATTTCGACCACTATTTTTCCTCGGAGCAAGAAGAGATCGCCCGTATGGTCGAAGAGGGGTTGTTGGAGGATGATGGTCGGTGCATGCGTGTGACAGCCGGGGGGCGTTTGTTGATTCGCAATGTCTGCATGGCGTTTGACTGGTATCTGGCCAACGGGCCGCAGAAAAAATCCTTTTCCAAGACGATTTGAAAAAATGGACAGAAAAAATACGCTCTCCCCGAACCTTTTGTGACACCTCCAACCTTTGACCTTGGGCATATGAATACCTCAAACCCTGGCCATACCCTGATTCTCGGCGGCGGCATTTCTGGTTTGGCCCTCGCCTGGTTTTTGCACCAGCGCGGTCAACCCGTCACCGTACTCGATGCCGGGAATCGTCCCGGCGGCTCAATCCGCACCGAACAGGATCAAGGCTATCAGATCGAACTGGGTCCGAACTCCACCTTGCAAAAACCGGGCGATGCCGATGACGCCCTGGGCCGCCTGGTCAAGGAGTTGAACCTGGATGATCGCCTGATCGAAGCATCGCCTCTCTCCGCAAAGCGCTACGTCATGCATCGCGGTCGTCTGAAGGCCCTGCCGGATTCGCCGCCCAAGTTCATTCTCTCCACCATTTTTTCTCCCTGGGCCAAGCTGCGACTGTTGGTTGAACCCCTCATCGGCTGGGTGCATCACGAAGAGCATATCGCTGAATTCGTCACCCGTCGTCTGGGACGGGAGTTTTTGGATTACGCCATTGAACCTTTCATCTCGGGTGTTTACGCCGGCGATCCGCGCAGTCTGTCGATCGCGGCGGCGGCCTCCAAGGTGTACAAACTGGAGCAGAGCTGGGGTTCGCTGATCGTGGGTGGCATCATGGTTGGCAGAGCCAACAAGGCCATGGGCATGCCGCGCGGGCGACTGGTGACCTTCGATGGTGGTCTGGAGCTTTTGCCGGCCACGATCCGGGATCGTCTGCCCCCTGGCACGGTACGGTGTGACACCGAGGTAATCACCGTGCGTCCGGAAGCCTCTGGATGGCAGGTGGAATGGCGCAACGGCCATGGAGAGCGAGGTCTGGAACGAGCCGAACGGGTGGTGTTGGCCATGCCGGCCCATGCGGCGGCCAAAGTGCTTTTCACCACGCTTCCGGCAGCCAGTCAACTGTTGGCGGGAATCGCCTATGCTCCGATTGCCTCGACGGCGTTGGGTTATGCCCGTGATCAGGTGCGTCATGCGCTGGATGGTTTTGGATTTCTTTTGCCACGTCGTGAACGGGTGCGACTGTTGGGCGCGCTTTTCTCCTCGTCGCTCTTTCCTGGACGTGCGCCGGCAGGCAAGGTGCTGTTGACCAGTTTTATCGGCGGGGCCATGGATCATCAGGCCCTGACCATGCCTGATCCGGCTTTGGAAGCCTGGGTGCGCAAGGATGTGGCCGATACCTTGGGCATTCGTGGCGAGCCGGAATTGTTGCGCTTGACCCGTTATCAGCAGGCCATTCCTCAGTACAATGTGGGTCATCTCAAACGGATCAAGGCATTGGATGCGGTGCTCAAGGTCCATCCAGGCATTTTTACCCGTGCCAACTGGCGTGATGGCATTTCGGTATCGGATTGTGTGCTCAACGCTGAGAAGCTTGCCAGGCGGTTGACCGGCGAACTCCTGGAAGAGCCGGAGGAGGAGGAGGAGGAGGGACAATCCGCATGACCCGTCTGATTGCCTTGGATACCGAGACCACCGGGCTTTCGCCGAGCAAGGGGGATCGCATTGTGGAGATCGGCTGTGTGGAGTTGATCCAGATGCGCAAGGGTGAGACCCGGCGATGGTTCATCAATCCGGAGAGATCGATTCCTGCGGAGGCAACCCGCATTCACGGCATTACCGATGAGCAGGTAGCCCATGAACCGATTTTCAAGTTGGTTGCCGAGGAGTTTTTGACCTTCATCGGTTCGGATCCTCTGGTGATTTACAATGCTGGATTTGATTTGGGATTTCTCAATGCCGAATTGGGGCGCATCAAGCGACCGTTGTTGGATGTTTCGCGGGTGATCGATGCCTTGATGATGGCGCGCAAGCGTTTTCCTGGGGCGAAGGCGGATTTGGATTCGGTTTGCAAGCGGTTGAAAATTGACAATTCGCATCGCAAATTGCATGGCGCGTTATTGGATGCGGAGTTGTTGGCGGATGTATATGTCGCCTTGAATGGTGGTGCTCAGTTTGCCATGGATTTGACGGGTGCCGTTGAGGAGGTTGTTGTCAAGGTTGCATCGGTTCCGGAGCATGGGGTTAATACGATAGCAGGTGTGGTTCGTCCGGTACGTGCGTGGCCGATCGCGCAGGAGGAGGAGTTGGCGCATGTTGCTTTTTTGGAGTTCATGCAGAAGCAGCATGGGAGTTGTTTGTGGTTGAATTGACCAAGTAAAGATTTCTGTACTGTTGCGGGGGACCGGGGGCCGAAGGTCCCCGGCAGAGGTTTGGAGACGGAGTCTCCAAGGTTTTGTTTTTTTTATTTTGTACGGTGCGGTGGAGCAGGTGGGGGGTCAAGCCAGCGCGGATGGTTTCGATTTCGGGCAG
>JADFZD010000340.1 GCA_015232705.1 Magnetococcales bacterium
TTCGATCCTTCGGGATTTGCCAGCGAGTCGGACATGGAGGCCGAACTGGCCTGGCGGTTGAGCCATCCGGGACCGGATCGGGTGCTGTTGTTGGCGGACGCCATGCGCTTGGGCAAAAGTGTCCAGTGGTTGCATGAGACCACCTTTGTCGATCCCTGGTTTCTGGATCAGATCTCCCAGATCATTGAGGCCGAAGGTTCCCTGGCCGGGGAGAGCCTGGCATCTCTTTCCAGCGAACGCTTGCGGGCGCTCAAGATGATGGGCTTTTCGGATCAGCGGTTGGGGGCGTTGTTGGGGTGCACGGCCCTGGAGTTGCGCACGCACCGGCTGAGGCTTGAAATCCGTCCGGTCTTCAAGCGGGTCGATACCTGTGCGGCGGAATTTGCCTCCCAGACCTCCTATCTCTATTCGAGCTACGATCAGGAGTGCGAATCCCGTCCGAGTAACCGGCGCAAGATCATGATTCTGGGCGGTGGACCCAACCGCATCGGCCAGGGAATCGAGTTTGACTACTGCTGCGTCCATGCCGCCTTTGCCCTGAAAGAGGCCGGCTTCGAGACCATCATGGTCAACTGCAACCCGGAGACGGTTTCGACCGATTACGATACCTCGGATCGGCTCTATTTCGAACCGTTGACCTTCGAAGATGTGCTGGCCATCGTCGATACGGAGAAGCCGGAAGGGATCATCGTGCAGTTCGGCGGACAGACCCCTCTCAAGCTCGCCAAGTCCCTGGAGTCCGCCGGTGCGCCGATCATCGGCACCACACCGGATGCCATCGACATCGCCGAGGATCGCGAGCGGTTCCAGGTGTTGTTGCAACGGTTGGATCTCAAGCAACCCGAAAACGGACTGGCCCGCTCTCCGGAAGAGGCGCGCATCGTCGCCGAACGGGTCGGCTATCCGGTGGTGGTGCGGCCCTCCTATGTGTTGGGTGGACGGGCGATGGAGATTGTCCACGACGCCGAGAATCTCGATCGCTACATGGTCACCGCCGTGCGTGCGTCGCCGGATCATCCGGTGCTCATCGACCATTTCTTGAGCGACGCCATTGAGATCGATGTCGATTGCGTCTCCGACGGCAAGGAGGCGGTGATCGGCGGCATCATGGAGCACATCGAGGAGGCCGGGGTTCACTCCGGGGACTCGGCCTGCTCGCTGCCGCCCTATTCGGTCGGCGAAACCCTTTTGGAGGAGATCGAGCGTCAGACCCTCCTGTTGGCGCATGCGCTGGGGGTGGTCGGACTGATGAACGTGCAGTTCGCCATCAAGAACGACGTGATCTATCTGCTGGAGGTCAATCCGCGCGCCTCGCGGACCGTGCCGTTCGTCTCCAAGGCAACCGGTGTGCCCCTGGCCAAGGCCGCGGCGCGCATCATGGCCGGTGCCACCTTGAACGAGGTGGGGATGCGTCACTATCCCAAACTCGATCACGTGGCGGTCAAGGAGGTCGTTTTTCCGTTCCAGAAGTTCCCTGGGGTCGATACCGTGCTTGGCCCGGAGATGAAATCCACAGGGGAGGTGATGGGATTGGCCGGAGATTTCGGACGCGCCTTTGCCAAGGCCCAGGATGGCGCCGGAACGATCCTGCCGCGTTTTCTGGCAAATGGCCCCGGGATCGGCATGGTGTTCATTTCGGTCAAGGATGCCGACAAACAGGCAGTGCTCGCTCCGGCGCGCGTCCTTCTGGATCTTGGCTTCCGGCTTTGCGCAACGCGCGGCACGGCCAGCCATCTGCTCCGAGAGGGTCTGACCGTCAAGCTGGTCAACAAGGTGCAAGAGGGGCGTCCCGATATTGTGGACATGATGAAAAATGGCGAGGTGGCCCTGGTTTTCAATACCACACAGGGCAAGCGGGCGTTGGCGGCCTCTTTCTCGCTGCGGCGCACGGCGCTTATGACCGGCATTCCCTATTTTACCACCGTGGCTGGCATGCGTGCGGCGGTCGAGGCGATGTCCGCCGTGCGCGAGAGCGAATTGCAGTGCAAGGCGTTGCAGGATTATCATGAGTGAGAGGGTTTGAGGATGGACATGAACAAAAAAGTACCGATGACCCTGCAAGGCGCGGAAAAGCTCAAGGCCGAGCTGAAGCGGCGCAAAACCGAGGAGCGTTCACGCATCGTCGAGGCGATCTCCGTGGCTCGCGACCATGGTGACCTTTCGGAGAACGCCGAGTATCACGCCGCC
>JADFZD010000341.1 GCA_015232705.1 Magnetococcales bacterium
ATGATCCCGCAGCCAAGACTGCGCGCAAGCGATTTTCACAAAAGGCGTGAAAATCGCTTTTTTGTAAGAGCGCGAAAAAAACAGAATAAAATAAATAGGATAGTCAGAAATTCACAGTCGAAGATTCAAAACCAAAACCTCGGAGGCTCTGCCTCCGAACCTCCGCCGGGGACCTTCGGTCCCACGTCCCCTGCTAACGTTGTCACCCCGCCACACCCCCCGTCGCTACAACTCGATCTGCAACCCCATCTCCACCACATTGCGATGCGGAATCCGAAAATAGGAGGCTGCTCCACGCATGTGACGCGACAGGGTGATGAACAGACCCAACCGCCAATCCGCCCGCCCTTCCGAACGCTCGCGGGCGATCAACCGGGCGCGACTTAAAAAAAACGAACCCTCGCGTGCGTCGAAAGAGAAATCCGGAAACCGACACCTTTCCAGGATGGTCGGAATGTCCGGTGATTCCATGAATCCGACCGATACCTCCACCTTGTAGACTCCGACCGGCAAAGCGGAGAGGCGGATGCGCTGAGACTCAGGCACGCGCGGCAAAGGAACGTTGGCCAGCGTCAGGATGAGTACATGCTCATGCAAAACCCAGTTGTGTCGGAGGTTCTGCAACAGGGCATGCGGCACGGTGTCGGCGCGGGCGGCCAGATAGACCGCCACACCATCCACCCGCAAGGGGGGATCGCGCTCGAATTGACGCAGGAACGGGAAAAGCGGGATCTCTTCGGCCTGGATGGCACGCCGGGATTGTTCACGACCCCATTGCCAGACCTGCATCAATGTCAGGATCAAGGCGCCCATGGCGAGTGGGAACCAGCCCCCTTCAAGGATTTTCAGTGAGTTGGCAGCCAGGAAAGCCAGATCGACGACCAGAAAGAGCGCGAGCAGTACCATGGCAGGGGTTCTTGGGAGCTTCCAGAGGCTGGGAAGCACCACACCGAAGGCAAGAAGCGAGGTGGCAACCATGGTGCCGGTGACGGCGATGCCGTAGGCCGAGGCGAGCTGCTCGGAGGAGCGAAAGAGCAGAACCAGCAGAAGCACGCCGATCATCAACAGACGGTTGACGGCAGGCAGGAAGATCTGTCCCGAATGGCGCGCCGAGGTGTGAACCACACTCATGCGCGGCAAAAATCCGAGTTGCATGGCCTGGCTGGTGGCCGAAAAGGCCCCGGAGATCACCGCCTGGGAGGCGATCACGGTGGCGGCGGCGGCCAGGATCACCATGGGCAGACGCCCCCACTCAGGGACCAGGCAGAAAAACGGGTTGGCGAGGGCGGCTGGATCTCCGAGCAGCAGAGCGCCTTGACCGAAGTAGTTGAGCAACAGCATGGGCAGCACGAACACAAGCCAGACGATGCGGATCGGGGTGCGTCCGAAGTGGCCCATGTCGGCGTAGAGCGCTTCGCCGCCAGTGACCGCCAGAAACACCCCGCCGAGCACCGGCATGGCCACGGAAGGGTGGTCGATGAGCCAGCGCAGCCCCCAGGCAGGATCGACGGCACGCATCACGTCGGGTCGGTCGAGGATGGCCAGAAGACCGGTCAGGCCGATCACCAGAAACCAGATGAGCAGAATCGGACCGAACAGGCGTCCCACGCGCGCGGTGCCCAGGTGCTGAAAGGTGAAGAGACCGACGAGCACCAGCAGGGTGAGCGGCACCACAACCGGTTTGAGGAGGGGGGTGGCCACCTCCAGCCCTTCGATGGCGCTCAACACCGAGATGGCCGGGGTGATCATGCCATCGCCGTAGAAGAGGGCGGTTCCGGCGAGACCGATGAAAACCAGCGGGAGTTGCAAAGGGGCGTGGGAGGGGATTTTTTCACGGGCGAGGGCCAGCAGGGCCATGATGCCCCCTTCGCCATCATGATCGGCGCGCATGATGAACAGCACATACTTGACGGTGACGATCAGCAGCAGCGCCCAGAAGATCAGGGAGAGGGCGCCGAGCACGCGGGCGTCGTTGGTGGCGGTGTTTCCAGCGGCTCGGATCGCCTCGCGCAGGGCGTAAAGCGGACTGGTGCCGATGTCGCCATAGACCACACCGAGAGCGCCAAGCATCAGGCCGGTCAAGCCAGGCTTGGTGGATGATTTATGGAGTTTCATCCTGGATCCGGCAGTTGCGGGTGATTGCATGAGCTAACATATGGGTTCATATGGTGAATTGTAAGAAAC
>JADFZD010000342.1 GCA_015232705.1 Magnetococcales bacterium
CCATTCGGCAAAGCTGAAAGCACTCGTAAAGGCCGGTGAGATGCTGTTGAGCACATGGATCGACCGTTGGCCGGAAGCCACCATGAAATCCATCTCCAGACGATTCTCGATTCGATTGTATAGCTGTGGCCGAATCCCGACCTTGTGGCTGACCACCAGATGTTCCGGGCGCAACCGTGGCACCAGCGATGCTGCGGCCTGGGAGAATCCGGCGCGCCACAACTGTCCCAACTCCCGCCGCACATGGTTCCGGAATCCCTGCGGGTTTTCCAGAAACAGCCGTGCCAACCGGATGGTCAAACGCCCGCTCTCACGCCACTCCAAGCCCTCCATCCCCTGATAATGTTCCCGTCCGAAAGCAGGAAAGGCCGATGGACCAACATACACCACGCCATCCACCGAACGGGTGAAATGAATCCCCAGAAACGGAATCCGGGTATCCGGCACCGGATAAATCAGGCCGCGAATCCCGAGCCCGGAGGCTGGATCCAAACTGAAATAGCTTCCGCGAAACGGTAACATGACATAGGCGCCGCCGACCCCACAGGCATGCGCGATCCGGTCCACATGCGCCCCCGCCGCATTGATCAGCATGCGAAAATCGATACGCTCGCGCTCCGTGCGCAACCACGACTGCTCCTCGCGGATCTCCAGCACGCGCCGCTCGAAAAGCCATGTCACCTTGTCACCGCTGGAAAGCTCTTCGACAAGGGAGCGCAATACCGTCTTGCCCTGAATCACCGCGATGTCGGGCAGATGGATACCGGCCACCGCGCGGGCCTCGGGTTCGATCCGATGCGTCTGCTCCGGCGTCACGCTCTCTGCCCGAACACCCAGGCTTCTCGCCCTATCGAGAAACAGGGGCAGCATCGCCTCCTGTTCCGCCGATGCGGCCAGAACCAGTTTGCCGACGCGTTCGATCGGCAAACGATGCTGTTGACAGTATTCGGCCATGCGCCGGGCGCCATCCGCGCAGATGCGAAACTTGAGACTCCCCTCCGGGTAGTAGATCCCCGAATGCAGAACGCCACTGTTGCGACCGCTGGCATGCCGTCCGACGGATGACTCCTTCTCGACGATCACCACATGGGCATCCGGAAATCGCCGTCTGATCTCCCTTGCCAGGGCCAACCCCACGATACCGGCGCCAACGATCAGAAAATCTGTCGAGATGCGGCCATTTCCAGCATGGAAGCTCATAGGTTTCCGGTCCTGTCCAATCGTGCCACGAGGCGCTGATCCTGCCGCAAGGTCGCCCGCTACCGTGGCACTCCCGGAGAGGGTCACGGAGGATGAGAGCGGGTCTCCCCTCGGGATGAACAAATCCAAAAACTCCCGGAGAGGGTCTACCCAGGGGTCGCCCCCCGTCATGCAGGCTTAAGCGCCGTTAAGGATGGCGCACAGCGCATCAACCTCCGCCAGACTCAAATCCGGAAAATTGCCGATATAAAAGCCATAGAAATGAATATGCTCGGCTTCCGGAAAGAGCCGGTGATACCCTTCGGGCACCACATGGCGCAGATAAGGTTGACGCAACTGATTGCCTCCGCCGGCACTGCCGCGACGGAATTCGATCCCATGCTCACGCATCGTGCGCATCAGGCGTTCGACCCGATCCGGGTCAGCCTCGCGCAAGATCAAATTGAAGGCGTAGTTGCTCGACCCCTCCAGCCGGAAATCGGTCCGATAGTGATCGGCATCGATGCGATCCAAAAACCGCAACCAGTTTTCGGTACGACGCCGCACCACATCATCCAGACGCTTCAACTGGCTGCGTCCCAGAATCCCACCGATCTCGGTGTTGCGCATATTGTAGCCCGGATGGGCAAAGATGAACGCTGGATTCAACTCCGGATTCGCACCCCGATACCACTCACGCAATGTCTCGTCGTCCGACTCCCGAACCATGCCGTGCGAACGGAGCATGCGCACCTGTTGATAGACCACCGGATCATCGGTGCACACCATCCCCCCCTCGATGGTGCTCATGTGATGGGCATAATAAAAGGAGAAGTTGGAAATCCAACCGAAGCTGCCCAAACGTCGTCCCTCATGCGTGGCACCATGCGATTCGCACACATCCTCGATCAAAGGGACTCCGCGCGCCTTGAGTTCGGCAATCAATCCATGGGTCAAACCGTCGAAACCCTGAACATGGGTCAAAAAGACCGCACGCGT
>JADFZD010000343.1 GCA_015232705.1 Magnetococcales bacterium
TTCGCATGATGGAGAAACGGCCCGCTTTTTTATGGTGTTGTCCGGTTGATGCGAGACCGGATCGCGGCGCAAATCCGCAAAGCAATTTGGGATTTGCGCGCGTGTTACCAGAGAATCAGGCTGTGGTTTCGCGAGTCGAGCGATCGCGGATGCGCGCCTGGAGGCGTCGCATGGGTTCGTTGAGCAGCCCGGTATTCATTTGAAGGAGGAAGTTATCCAGGCCGCCGGCCTTATCGACAGAGCGCAGGGTCTCGGTGGTGATGGTCATTTGGAAGCTCTGCCGCAGAATCATGCTGAACAGCGCCCGTTTTTGGATGTTGGGCAGCCAGGCATGTTTGGTTCTCCGGTGGGAGTGGGAGACCCGGTAACCGGTTTGCGGGGCTTTACCGCCCATGGTCAGTTTTCTTGTCACGAATGCTCTCCCGTGAGTCTAGAGCAGAGGGTTGAAGTGGTCGAGGTCGCGTCTGAACTCAAAAGATGAGTATCGCATATCATCGTTCTGGATGCAAGGGTGGGTTCAGATTTTGTCAGTTGGTGATGTTGGGGTTGGCGTGCGTGTGCTGCCATGAGGAATCTTGTTGCCATGCTGATGCCGGAGTGGCACACTATGTTTCAATTAAGGAAATCCGGAGAGGCCTGCCAGGTGCCTGGCTCGACCAGGATGGCTCCGGGTGCGCAATGGCGCGGAGAGTCTCGCCAATGGGCATTTTCATTAGAAGAGGGTGGTAGGGGAGGGTGGCGGGGGATGACGGTCATCGACGCGAACAAAACCATGGCCCAATTGATGCGAGAGCATCCTGGTCTTGCGCGCATGTTGGCGCTCAAAGGGATCGATTGCGGAGAGTGCTTGGCATCCGAAGTAGATACGTTGAGCGATGTGGCGCGCATGTATGGTCAGGATCTTGCCAAGCTGATTCGCGAGATCCAATGGGCCGACGATGGACAAGCCAGCGCGGAGACATGAATCTTTGCATGGATTCAAATGGCTCTGGAAAGGCGTGCGGATGTGTGCTAGGATGTCTGCATGGAGGGTCGCAAAAAGATTTTCCCGCACAGTTGTTCCTGGCGGTCATCTCACGGCGTTTACCTTGAAATCGATTACAATTCCATGATTGTCCCAGGTGCTCGACCTGCTTTCTCGTCTTGCGCGTCTCTTGCGTGCGTGACCGGAGAGTTGGCCTGGGTCGCCGTCTTCCCCCATCATGACAAATGGGCCGTGAAAGTCGCGCCGCGCGCTTCACGGTTGGGGGTGAGGGGGGGCTCCCCATCATGAAAATTCAACAATGGGATCTCCTTCAGGGGGTCACGGATGGGGCGTGAGGGGGTCTCTTCCCATCATGCACGTTCATATTGGCAACCGGTCACGGGTTCCGGTGGCAAAGGCATGTCATGATGACACGATTGGTGGGTGATAACCGGGGGATCCGGTGGGTGAGCTTGCTCTCCGGGTTGCTCCTCTCCGGCTGTGTGACCCTGGGACCGATGAGTGGCGCCTCAACCGCATCTGCGGATGTTGCCAAGGAAGAGAACCAGTCCGGCGCGGCTGTCGATGCCCAGGCCAAGCCACCCGTCCCGGCCACGGAAAAACCGAGCGCGGACGGCGTCTATTATTATTATGTCCTGGGCCACATGATGATGGGCGATCGGCGTTGGGAAGAGGCCGAAAACGCCTTTATCCGCGTCGCCGAGGGGGATCCCAAATCGGTCGAGGCGCGTCTGATCGTCTCGCATCTGGCCACCCAGCGTGGCGACTTGAATGTGGCCTCCCGTTTCGCCCAGGAGGCGGTTGCCCTCGATCCCGATAACGTCAAGGCGCGTCTGCTGTTGGCGGGTTTGCTCAACGCTCTGGAACGCTACCCGGAGTCGGCCAAACACTACGAGGCGTTGTTGAAAAAGCAGCCCGATCATCTGTCGGCGCGTCTGATGCTGGCGCAGATCCATGGTCGTCTCAAGGATCCGGCGCGGGCCAAGGCAGCCCTGGCGCCGCTTTTCGGCAAGCCGGATGTGGCCTGGAAAGCCAATCTGGCCATGGGGCGCGCGTATGTGCACATGGGTGATCTGAAGAAATCGCTGGAATTCTTCCGCAAGGCGCGCAAGCAGGCTCCGGATCAACTCGAACCGGTGCTGGCACTCGGTGCCTCCCTGCAAGAGATGGATCG
>JADFZD010000344.1 GCA_015232705.1 Magnetococcales bacterium
GCGTGAAAAGCGCGCGAAAGGCAAAGTCACAAAAAAAGTCCCAAGGGCTTTGCCCTTGGATCCCACCAGGGGCCATTGGCCCCTGGACCCCGCTGACTGTTGGGGGTTCCGAATCGTTACAAATTTTCAAACTCCCTGTTGCAAATAACGCCGAATGCCTCGCCCGAGCGTCACCATGCGGGCAAACTCCTCCGGGGTGGCGCTGAGCACATGATCGCGAATGGTGGTATCGGATTTATCCAAAGTGACATGCTTTTCGATGATCCGAGCGCCGCGAGCGATGGCCAGAAGCGGCACCTCGATTCCCAGGGAGTGATCGCTGTAGCCCGCATAGGGTGAACCGTCGAACGACTTGGGCAGCGCGCCAAGATCCCAGGCATGGGCCGGATAACTGGAGCGACACCAGAGATAGGAGACATTCTCCGGTTGTCCGAAGGGCAATCCCTCCCCCTGCCACATCCCCAGGGAGATGATTACCGGCAGACCGGTGGCGATGATCGAACGCACCAGATCCGGGTAATCGTTCACCGTGCGCGAGGCGATCTTGATCCGTTTGGGCTGGAATGGTCGCAGCATTTCCCAGGCATCGGGACGGATTACCGAAAACAGAAGCTCGATTTCGTAAAACTCTGCGATGCGGTAAAGCTGGGCAATGATCTCCGGGGTCAGGCGATTGATTTCCCCCTCTCCGTCACGCCAGCCAAGCTGCATTTTGGCCACATCCGCCCCAGCCAGTTTGGCCTGACGCATCAACTCGCCCGCCAGGGCGAAGTGACCGTTGTGATTCATGCCGATTTCCGCGATGAACATCATGATGGGGTATCCTGACAAACGGGTTTATTTTCGGGAAAGGATGCTTGAATTGACCGTCACTTCGCCTCGAAAGCCCCTTTCTGACACGCCGGACCGCTCCATCTTAGGCGTGGCGTGGCGATTGGTAAAGCCTTTCTTGAGGCGTGAATTCGATCGCTAACGAAAATCAGGACATTGACCCCCTTTGGAGCATTAAGTTAGAGTCCTTTCTTTACAAGACCTTTCACCGAAGTTTGGATAACCAATTATTATTTTGAGGCCAAACACATGATCATTCTCGGGATTCACGATGGACACGGCGCGAGCGCGGCCCTTTTGATGGATGGTCGGCTGGTGGCGGCCATGAGCGAGGATCGACCCACCCGTCAAACCACTCGATCCGGTTTTCCCTTTCGTTCGGTGGAGGGTGTGTTGCGGCTGGCCGGCGTGACGATGAACCAGGTGGATCGGATTGCATTGGCCACCCGTCGTCTGCCGCCGAAATATTTTTTCATTCCCAGGGAGAATTTTTCCATCGCCGATTTTTGGCGCGAACAGACCCACTATTGGAAGCCGCGCCTGGATAAAACCGCCCAGCCGGTCTATTCCGAGGTGTTTGACCACCGGATGGATCCTTCCCGGCGCATCTACGACGAAAGCCTGATTGCCCACGAGGATGATACCGAAGGGATGCTTCAGGCGCGCTTGAAACATCTGCAAGCCTACAGCGGTCTGCCCATCGAGCGGATCAGCGTATACGATCATCACACCTGTCACGCCTGGTACGCCTACCTGAGTCAATCCGCGCGCCGTGATCATGCCCTGGTCTTCACAACGGATGGCGGTGGGGATGGATGCAACGGCACGGTCTGGGAGGCTCGCGACCGCGGACCCTTGCGGGAGTTGCATCGTGACAGCCGCTGCAACATCGGTCGCATCTACCGTTATGCCACGCTGCTCCTGGGCATGAAACAGTTCGAACACGCCTTCAAGACCATGGGACTGGCTCCGTATGCCAACGAGAAGTACGGTCGTTTGGCCTATGAGGTCTACGCTTCGACTTTGCAGAACGATGGTCTGGGCTTCTCCTATGCCACCGAGCCTTCGGACCACTTTTTTTGGTTCAAGGAGCGTCTGGAAGGGATTCGATTTGACGGTATCGCCTGGGGGGTGCAGAAACGCACCGAGGAGTTGTTGTCGAATTGGGTACGCGCGGGCGTGGCTGCCACAGGCATCCCCGATGTGGTGTTGACCGGCGGTGTGGCCATGAACATCAAGGCCAACAAGGTGATCTGGGAGCTGCCGGAGGTGAGCTCCCTTTTCGTGCCCCCCGGATCTGGAGACGAATCGGTTTCGATTTGTGTG
>JADFZD010000345.1 GCA_015232705.1 Magnetococcales bacterium
CTGCTGACCGCCCCGCGCCATCCGGCTCAGTTCAACGAACGGTGGCTGTTGGCCCAAAAGGGTGTCCACACCTTGAGCATCGGCTTGAGCGATCCAGCGCAGCTGGCCCTGCATCTGGAGGGGCTGCAACAGACGCCGATCTGGGGCGGAACCGAACACCAGATCGCCTGGCGACTGGATGCGGCGGAATCCCCCTCGGTGCTGCGGGATTGCGGTCAGGGCTGTTCGGCTTGCCTCCCCTGTCCGCAGCAGATCGAGATCCCGGAGATCCTGCGCATGGATCATTTGATTCACTGTTTTGACATGGACCATTTTGCCCGGTATCGTTACGAGATGATGCGTCCCGGTGATCACTGGGTACCGGGCGCAAAACTGGAGACCTGCGATCGTTGCGGGGAGTGTCTGCCGCGCTGTCCGCGCGCTCTGCCAATTCCCGACCTGCTGTTTGCAGCGCGCAACCGCATGAATCCGGGGGCCTAGGTGATCGTGAGCGACAAAATCCGCCATCGAGACGCCTCCGGGATGCGTTCCATCGTGGTTCAACAAGGGAGTAACGCCATGGCTGTCGTCATTCTCGCCCACAACAAGAAGCTCTCTGTCAAATGGCTGCGTTTTCCGGTGATCGGCATCGAGGCGTTGGACCAAGCGCACCAGGAGCTGTTGGACCAACTGAACACCTTCAAGGCGCTTTTATCCGAAGGGTGCGATCCGGCGATCGCCGCAGAAAGGTTGCGCGGTTTGCGCACCTGGTTCGGACACCATTTCACAGACGAGGAGCGGCGCATGCTGATGAGCGGCTATCCGGATACCGCAGACCATCTGGCGGCCCATCAGAAGTTGATCACCGGTCTGTTGCTCTCCACCAGTTTTGATCCCGACGGACAGGAGGGGTTTGATCTGGACGCATTGATCACCTGGGAGGCCCAGCACATCAACCGTTTCGATCGCCCCATGGCGGAGTATCTGCTCAATCGGGAGTGATAGGGTTGGGGTATAAGATGGGGATGGTCCGTTCCTGCGGAAATCCGAGGCGTTCATTAACTCTACGGAGTTGGAACCTGATAGACAGCACCTGGAATTCTGTTGAAAAATCCCGACAATCTATCTAGCAGCCTGTCGGATTTCTAATCTGAGAATCCTGGTATTGAGAAGGTGGATGTGGTAAAATTTTCTTGAATTTCAAGATGATTTCTCCTTAGAGGCTGCCATGAAGTCCAGGTTTATTGAAATCGATCGGAAGACGCCGATGCTGTTTCCACCATCGGTGCAGGAACTGCTGCCGGAGAACCATTTGGCCCGGTTTGTGGTGGAAATCCTGGAACAATTGGACTTGCGGCGTTTTACGTGGGCCTATGCCGGGCATGGCAAGGCGGCACACCATCCAGAGGTTTTGCTTGGGATTTTGATTTACGGTTACGCCACGGGAGTTTATACCAGTCGCACCATTGAACGTGCTTGTCATGATTCTCTGGCGTTCCGATTTATTGCCGCCAATACCCATCCGGATCATGACACAATCGCCAATTTTCGTAAGCGGTTTGATGGAGAGATCAAGGATGTGTTCACGCAGGTGTTGACCGTAGCGGCGCGCATGAAACTGGTGAAGTTGGGCACCATCAATCTGGACGGCAGCAAGGTCAAAGCGAACGCCTCCAAGCATAGTGCCCTGTCGTTTGGACATGCAGAAGAACTGGAAAAGCGGTTACGGGCCGAAGTTGAAGAGTTGTGCCGGATGGCAGAGCAGGCGGAAGGCCAACAACAAGTACTGAAGCTGGACATTCCGGCGGAACTGCAACGACGCGAGGAGCGTTTGGCTGCGATCCAGGAGGCCAAGGCTGAAATAGAGGCGCGCGCAGCAGAACGCTATGCACGCGAAAAAGAGGAATACGATGCTCGCATGGCCAAACGGAACGCGGACCGGGAGGCCGGTAAAAAACCACGCACTGAACAACCACCCGCTAAAGCGGGTGGGTTCTGAAATACGGACTGAAAGTCCGGATACCGGCTAAAGCCGGTGAATTTGTCATACCTCTCCCGGATCAAGCTTAAATTTGTCGTCAGGATTTGGCTCAAAGTGATGCTCTAAATACTCCTTGATCATCTCCTCTGTCATCTGCCCAACCGTCGCACAAAAATACCCTCTTGCCCAGAAGTG
>JADFZD010000346.1 GCA_015232705.1 Magnetococcales bacterium
GGAACAGGCGCACATCTGCCTCATGACCCGCCCTGGATTCGACGCATCGGACGAAGCCGATTGCCCGGCCATGGCATTCTTGAATGCCTACCAGGTATCGAACCCCGAAGCGCTGGATCGGACGCGTCTCGGAGGTTACGGACTCTACCGGATGGCGGTGACGCCCGTGGATCTCTCCTCGACCGCACTCCGGGTACGTCTGTCGCGAGACGAAATTCCGAACGAGGCCACCTCGATGGCGGTCATCGACTACGCACGGGCCCACGAACTGTATCGGGCCTGATAAACTTTCAACCTTTGGAGCAGACGATTCTGATGAGCAATGCAGACAGCGCGGTCCTGGCCGCCGATATGGCCAAACGGCTGGACGACAAAAAGGGCAAGGAGATCGTGGTGATCGATCTGGACGGACGATCCGGCTTTGCCGATTACTTCGTGATCGTCACCGGCACCTCGACGACCCACGTCTCGACCCTGGCCAACGAGGTGTTGCTGGTGGCGCATGAGCGCAAGATCGAGGTGCGCGGCACGGAAGGGTTGCCGGAGAGCGCCTGGGTGCTGGTGGACCTGGGCGATGTGCTGGTCCATCTGTTTCGCCAGGAGGCACGCGAGTTCTACAATCTGGAGAAGCTCTGGAGTCCCAAGGCAACGCCTGGCCGCGAAGTGAAGGTCATGACTGGACACAAGGAGGAGGCCAAACCCAAAGGGGAGGCCAAACCCAAAGGGGAGGCCAAACCCAAAGGGGAGGCCAAACCCAAAGGGGAGGCCAAACGCGCCGTCGCACACCCGGAATGAGGATCACCCTCCTGGCCGTGGGACGGGTGATGCCAGCACCGATCCGGGAGTTGGTGGAGGATTACCGCGAACGGCTCGGGCACTTTGTGCCCACGCGACTGGAGAGTGTGGCCGAGGAGAAACGGGATCGGGGGATGACGGATCGTCTGGCCCTGGAGCGCGAAGCGGGACGACTGCGTGCCAAATGTCCCCCTGGCGCGATGATCGTGGCGTTGGATGGCGCGGGCCGGATGCTCTCCTCGCCGGAGCTGTCACGCACCCTGGGTCAGTGGCTCGACGCCTCGCCACCGGAAATCCTGTTTTTGATCGGCGGACCGGACGGACTGGATCCGGAGATCAAGTCCCGCGCCCATTTCACCCTCTCACTCGGGCCGATGACCTATCCCCACATGCTGGCCAGGGTACTGTTGTTGGAACAGCTCTATCGCGCCATGACTCTGTTGCGCGGGGTGCCGTATCATCGGTGAAGGGGTTCACCGACAGTCGGAAAGCGATGGATCGAAGGCTCTCCCCGACCTTTTGGCACCGATGAGAAGGATTACGGCTCAAAATGGACGGCCAAGGGGTCATCGAGCTGCACGACCCGCCCCAGTCCGATCACCCCGGAGCCTTCGATGGGACGCTCGTCTCGATGGACCATGATCGATGGTTGTCCATCGGACATGCGCACGTAGGTGCCATTGGTACTTTGATCGATCAGAAAGATCTGGCCTCCGCGAAACTCAAAACGCCCGTGGACGCGCGAGGACATGCTGTCCGGCACCACAAACGTGTTGTTGCTCCCGCGTCCGAAACTGACCACGGGATTGGTGTGGTTGATGGTGATCACCCGATTCTCGAAGGAAATTTGCAATGCTGCGCCGGTATTGTGCTGGGTGACACTGCGAGAGTTGCCCCCCATGACCGTCAACTCCTCCTCCTCGCCCCAGGTCAATTCGACGATCCCGATGGGAACGGTCTTGCCCTTGACCATGGTGGTCAACAATTTCCGACATTTGGCTTTGAGATAATGGCTCAGGCAGGACAAGGTATCGCCGGTGGTGATGATCTGGTCTCCCTTGGCCTGGGTGGCCATGCGCGCCGCCAGATTGACCGCATCGCCGAACACGTCGTCATTCTCCCGGATCACCTCACCGAAATGGAATCCCACCCGGATTTTCAACTGTGTTCCCCAGCGGAACCCCTGAGCCGCGACACTCTCTTGCATCTCTACCGAGGCCATGGCCGCTGCGTCGGCGGATGGAAAGGTACACATCACCTCGTCGCCGATGGTCTTGACCACCCGTCCTTTGAACTCTTCGGTCACCTCTGTCAAATACTGAATACAGCGGGAAGTCACCTCACGTGCCTTTTCAT
>JADFZD010000347.1 GCA_015232705.1 Magnetococcales bacterium
TGGGCACCATGCCGGTCATGCTTTCCACCGGCTGGTTGGCAGGATCGCTGATTCGCTTCGACGGAATCTCCCGCTTTGGACGCCTCATCGCCGCTATTTTGATCCTCTTTGGCATTTTGAACTTGTCATTACTGAGCTGGAAAGTGCATACTCACCATGGGCATGAATTCTCGAACCTGATAAACGGTCTTTTGCAGCCATGATATCCTCCACCCGACTCGATCAAATGGGCAACTCCCCGGCATTCGTGGCGGTCTTGCGCGCCTCTCGCCTGGTGGCGATCACCCATGCCACGGTCCTGATTCTGGGCGAATCCGGCGTCGGTAAGGAACTTCTGGCCCGTTCCCTTCATGATGCCAGCCCAAGAGCCAAGGAAGCCTTCATTACGGTCAACTGTGCCGCTCTTTCTGAATCCCTGGTTGAGAGCGAACTTTTTGGTCACGCCAAGGGAGCATTTACAGGCGCCCTCACCGAACGGGTCGGACGCATCGCCACGGCCCACGGCGGAACCCTGTTTCTTGACGAGATCGGCGACATGCCCCTCGCCATCCAAGCCAAAATGTTGCGTTTCCTGGAAAATGGCGAATGCCAACCCGTGGGTCAGGAGCAGCCACGCAAAGTCAATGTGCGCGTCGTGGCCGCAACCAACCGTGACCTGGCGACCATGGTAACTGCGGGAAAATTCCGTCAGGATCTCTTCTACCGCCTGCAGGTCGTGCCTCTGCACCTTCCACCGCTACGTGAACGTGGACAAGATATCGAATTGCTCGCCACGGCCTTCTTGGAGAATTTTGCCAGACAACAAGGGGTAACCGCACCAAGCTTCACCTACTCAGCCATGGAGTGGCTGCGGAGTTATCCCTGGCCCGGCAACATTCGTGAGTTGCGCAATCTGTGCGAGCGCGCGGTGATTTTTCAAGCAGGTCAACGGTTGGAAGTGTCCTTCGTCCAGGCCCACTTGCAACCACGAACGTTCCGTTTCCCCTCAGAATCCCAAGACGCTTGCGATGGACTGGCAGACGCAACCCTGACCATGCAGCATAAGGGCATCAGTCTCGATACCCTGGAGCGCGACATGATCCGTGCGGCCCTTCACAAAACCAACGGCAACCGCACACACGCCGCCCGACTTCTGGATATCAGCCGTGATACCCTGCTCTATCGCATGAAAAAACATGCCCTGCGCTGATTCTCACTGACACTTCCTGCGACCTCCTGATGTCAACCCAAAAAGTCAGCCACATACCGCTCTATCGCATGAAAAAGCACGCCCCGCGCTGATACACTGCCCTTCGTCCGACCATCGGACGTTAGCTGAACGCACTGCTGAGCAACCCCAAGCGGGCATATATCTCTCCTGACATGCACCCTGCGTGCGAACCCCTGTGCGGAAATCAGTCTGACAAACCGACATATGGGGCGTGGAGAGGCTCTTGGATGGAGATAGTGTGACGCATGAACACAATCGGGTAGGAGGCGGGGTCACCCCCGCCGTCCTCCCACACCACCGGACGTACTGTTCCGTATCCGGCGGTTCATGCTGTCCGTTGGTGTTGGAGCCTCTGCACTTGACCCAGCAGCGACACGAGAGTCCAAGGGCATCAAAGAAGCGCTTGGGAAAGGCCTCATTCATGTGACTGGCTCCCGAGTTCCACCATGAACCTCGCCCGTTGGTGGCGGACTTCCAGGCACCTTCTTCCCTCAAGCCTCGTTTCATCAGGTTCCTTGCACGTGTGAAAGGCCTTTTCCATTGGCGCCAGAGAATGGACCGCAGTTTCCTGCGCAACCATCCGTCCCGTTCCGCGAAAATGCCCTTGACCTCCGCCAGTTGGAAATAGTTCGCCCATCCTCTCAGAACCGGCGTCAACTCGCGAATGAACCCGCCAAGATTGCGACCACGCCCCTTGCGAACCTCTTCCCGGATTTTGCCCTTCAGACGCTCCACACCGCTCGCCGCAACTCTCAGACGAGGTTGATGGTGAAAGGTCAGGCTGTATCCCAGAAATTTCCGCTTCCAAGGACGATCTACCGCGCTCTTCTCCAGATTCACCTTGAGCATCAGCGCTTCCTCAAGGTATTTCGTCAGCGATTCCAGCCCCCGCTCTCCAGACTTGCGGCTCTGCACGTAGATGTTGCAGTCGTCC
>JADFZD010000348.1 GCA_015232705.1 Magnetococcales bacterium
TCCAGGACCGTCTGCGACAGGCGATCGGTCAATCCGGACGCAGCGACGACAAGGTGATGGTTCTGATCTTTGATCTGGATCTCTTCAAGAATCTCAACAACAGCCTGGGGCACACGGTCGGAGACCGACTGCTCAAGGGGGTGGCGGAGCGGCTGCGTCACTTCGTGCGCGAAGGGGATACGGTCAGCCGGCTGGCCGGCGATACGTTCGGATTCATTCTGCGGGGTATTCGCAACTCTCAGGATGTGGGCGTGGTGGTGCGCAAACTGGGGGATGCCCTGGCCAAGCCCTTCTATATCGACGAGCAGGAGCTGTTCGTCACCGCCAGCATGGGGGTCACCCTCTGTCCGGAAGATGGCGACGAGGCCGATCTTCTGATCCGCAACGCCGACATGGCGGTGGCGCGCGCCAAGACCGCCGGACGTGACACCTGTCAATACTATGCCCCGGCCATGGGCGCCGAAGCGGAACGGCGCCTGGTGTTGGAAAACAATCTGCGCCAGGGCCTTGAGCGCGATGAATTTCTGCTGTACTACCAGCCCAAGGTCGATCTGCGCACCCAACGGATCTCCGGCATGGAGGCCCTGGTACGCTGGAAGCATCCACGGGATGGCATGGTGTCACCGGCAGAGTTCATCCCCGTGGCCGAGGAGAGCGGTCTGATCCTCCCCTTGGGCGCGCGCGTGCTGAAAATGGCCTGTTTGCAAACCAAAAAATGGCACGATGCCGGTTTCGATCACCTGCGGGTGGCGGTGAACCTGTCGATCCGACAGTTCCGTCATGGCGATTTGCTGGCAGAGGTGCGCGCCGCCCTCGACGAGAGCGGACTGTCTCCCATTGCGCTGGAGTTGGAAGTGACCGAAACCCTGATGATGGAGAATCTCGACGACATCGTTACCCTTCTCACACAACTCAAATTGCTTGGACCCACCATCGCCGTGGACGACTTCGGTGTGGGTCACTCCTCCCTCACCTATCTCAAAAAACTCCCCATCGATGTCTTGAAGATCGATCAATCCTTTGTGCGTGACCTGACCCTGGACTCCGACGACGCCGCGATCGTCACCGCGATCCTTGCCCTGGGTCGCAGCCTGCGGCTGAAGGTGGTGGCCGAAGGGGTCGAAACCCCGGATCAGTTGGCCTTTTTGCGCCGCGAAGGGTGCGATCAGTTCCAAGGATATCTTTTCAGCCGCCCGCTGGAGATCGACGCCTTTACCCAGCGTCTGTCCGAGAGCCACGCCATCACGTGACCGCGCAAAAAACACCTTCCGATCCGTACAAATGCCGTCGCACAAATGAGCAAAGCGTGCTAGAATTTGTTCATCCGGTTCATAAAAGCAAAATCCATGCGCATTGCTTGAGGATCGGTACTGCCTTCAACCAATCCACATCATAGGGGTTTACCATGCGCACGCATTCGAAATTCACCCTCTGGTCGATCGCCGCCCTGCTTGGCCTGGGCCTGACCTGGGCCATTCCGTCTTGGGCAGCTGCTCCGGGTGGCGCTCCGGGTGGCGCTCCGGGTAGCGCGGCGGCCAACGCGGCGGGTGCCAGCGGTCGCGTCAGTTTCGCCGATGATGTCTTTCCCATTCTTCAGAACCGCTGCCTGGAGTGCCACAAAGCCGATGCCCCAGGTCTGGCCTTCTCTGGACTCAACCTTGAAACCTACGAAGGGTTGATGCAAGGCACCCGCTTCGGACCCGTGGTGGTCCCCGGCAATGCCATGGTCAGCAACCTCATCGTCCTGGTCGAAGGACGCGCCGGCATTCGCATGCCCCACAACCGCAAGCGGCTCACCGCCTGTGAGATCGAACTTCTGCGCAACTGGGTCAATCAGGGAGCCAAGAACAACTGATGATGAAGCTTCGAACCGTTGTGATTCCGGTGGCGGGCCTGGGGACCCGCTTTCTCCCCGCCACCAAAACCATGCCCAAAGAGATGCTGCCGGTCGTGGACAAGCCGCTGATCCAGTATGCGGTCGAGGAGGCCTGGGCAGCGGGCATGGAACGGATCGTCTTCATCACCGGTCGCGGCAAGAAAATCCTGGAGGATCACTTCGACCACTCCCCGGAACTCGAAGAGACCCTGACCGCGCGCGGCAAGATGGATCTGTTGGCCGAGGCCAAATCCACCATCCCC
>JADFZD010000349.1 GCA_015232705.1 Magnetococcales bacterium
AAGGGGCGTCGCAACGCCGTATCAAGGCCGCTGACGCAATATGTCAACACGCCCTAACGCAACGCTCCCCCCACCGCTGAATCGGGGAAGGACGCCGAATCAAGTCTGATGCGATCCGAGGTCACACGCGCGCATGATCTGGATAAGCGGTCACAAAACGACGGATTCGACCGAGCTGAACGGACTGTTTTTCATGCCGTCATTCCCGCGCAAGTGGAAATCCGGGATATGGGTTACCGTACTCGGGCATGAGGGGACACAGAGATCACGTCGATGTCACAAGAGTGCGTCGGGATCGGCGGATTCCTGCTTGGAGCGCATGTTGATCAGGCGTCGGTTCAGGGATTGACGGGTGATGCCAAGCAGCGTCGCCGCGATTCCCTGGTTGTTGTTGGCCCGGCGCATCGCTTCGAGCACCATGGCATCGATTCCCTCCTTGAGGGTGGGAAACGGGCCGGAGGTGAACAAGGCGGAAGCCTGGGCGTTCTCGCCGCCGAGATGATCCACCGGGATGGGAGTCGGTTGGTTATGGGCGCGGATCGCCTGGTGGAAACTCTCCATGGACAGCGTAGGCCCACCCGCATGGCGTGCCACAGCATCGAAAATCAGGGCGCGCAACTCGCGCACGTTGCCCGGAAAATGGTGGGCCGAGAGCAGGGTCAGGAGTTGGGGTGGGGTGTTGGGCACCGCCTTGTTCATGGCGCGGGCCGCCTCCTGGGTGAAAAAGCCGAGCAGCAGAGGGATATCCTCGGGCCGGTCGCGCAGGGGGGGAATCTCGACCCGGTGCGCGGTGAGCCGATAATAGAGATCCTGCCGAAACTCGCCGTTGGTGATCATGCGGCGCAGATCGCAGTTGGTGGCGGCCACGACCCGGGCGCTGCTCAGTTTGGGGACATCGGATCCCAGGGGGTAGTAGCTCTGCTCCTGCAACAGACGCAGCAGTTTGACTTGCGAGGCGGGTTTGAGATCGCCGATTTCGTCGAGAAAAAGGGTTCCTCCGGCAGCGCGCGCCACCAGGCCGTCGCGGTTGGCGTCGGCTCCGGAAAAGGCCCCTTTTCGATGGCCGAAGAGGGTGTCGGAAAACAGGGTGTCATCGAGGCCGGCCACATTCAGCGAGACGAAGGGGCCAGCCCGACCGCTCACCCGATGGACCGCTTCGGCGATCAGACCCTTGCCGACGCCGGTTTCGCCGGTGATCAGGATGGTCTCGCCGCTGACTGCCACGGCCTCGATGTACTGGAAGATGCCTTTGAGTTGGCTGGAATTGGTCAGGATGCGGCTGAAGGCCTCCTTGTGCATCAGTCCGCCGTGGATCAGATAGCTCTTCAAGGCATGCACCTCCTGGCGCAGCAGGAAGGTATCGACCGCGCGGCGCACGCTGGTGATGAAGCGGGTCCGCTCGACCGGTTTCACCAGATAGTCGAACGCCCCTTCGCGCATGCAGGTGACTGCGGTTTCCACCTCTTGCGAGGCGGTGACCACCACCACCGGCACCTCCGGAAAGTGGCGGATGATCTCCGGCAACAGTTCGAGTCCGGAAAGGTGGGGCATGAAGAGATCGAGAATCACGGTCATCGCCTTTTGTCGCACCAGCAGGGGCATGAGATCGCGACTGTCGCTGACCGTGACCACCTCCTTGAAGCCCGAGCCACGCAGAAACAGGCTCAGGCTGTTGAGAATGTGATCCTCGTCATCGACGAGAAAGACCGGTGGCATGCCGGCGAGTTGACCATCTTTCATGCGAGTGCTCCTTGACAGGGGAGATGGACGAAAACCGTGGTGCCTTCGCCGGGTTGCGATTCGAAACGCAGGCGACCGCCATGATTTTTGATGATGGAGGCTGAAATGGAAAGTCCCAATCCGGTACCTCCCTTTTCGAGTCGGGTGGTGAAAAAGGGTTCGGTGATCTTCTCCAGGAGTGCGGGGGGCATGCCGCACCCCTGATCGCGCACGATGAACACCACTTCATGGAGGGTGTCGTCGGGGACCGCTTCGAGATGGACCCCGTGGCTGCGATCCGGCAGGGACTGGAGGGCGTTGACCAGGATGTTGATCAATACCTGTTCGAGTTGCTGATGATGGCCCGAGACCGGCGGTAGATTCTCCGGCAGGTGGAGCGTGAACCGTTCGGTATGCTT
>JADFZD010000034.1 GCA_015232705.1 Magnetococcales bacterium
GGTTTGACCCGATTCTGCGACAGGCTCTTGAGGTGCGCCCCTTTCACTTGTTCCACCGGGAAAGGTTCCGCTTGCAGCGTCAGGTCACGCACCGACTGTTCGAGCTTGCGTCCTGGCACCGCCACCGTATCGATCAGCAGGGAGACGTGATGGATCGTGCCGTGGATCAGGATGGTGGTTTGACAGATTTCGTTCACTTTGCGATTGGCGCTGATGGTGGTCTCCGAAGCATCCTGAGCGGAGTGGGCGACCTCCTGGGCGTTGGCATGGATCTCCAGACTCTGTTGTGCCAGCAAATTGGCGGCTCCAGAGGCTTCGCCGGCGGAAAGGGCCACATCCCTGGCACTGTCGTTCGCCTCCATGGCAGATCGGGAGATATCACGCGCGGACTGATCGAGTTCGACGAAGGAACCGGTCACCTGACGGGCGGCTTCGGATACTGCCTGGATCGCCTCGGAGATCTGTGTGACGCGTAACACCTGTTCGTCCACCGCATCGGTGATTTCGAGATTGGCTTGATCGATGCGTTCGATGCCGAATGCGATCTCCAGATTGGCCTGGACTACCTCCTGGGTATGGGCCTGGATCTCGCGAATCTTTCCAGCGATCAGTCGTGTGGCATCGGTGGTGCGCCGGGCCAGATCCTTGACCTCGTTGGCCACCACCGCAAACCCCTTGCCGGCATCCCCGGCTCCAGCGGACTCGATGGAGGCGTTGAGGGCCAGCATGTTGGTCTGGGAGGCGATGTCATTGATCAGTTCGAGCACCTGGTCGATCTGCTGGGCGGAAAGAGCCAGGCGCGACATGAGGTCCTGGGAGTTCTGGGCTTTGTCGTTGGCCAGACGGGATTGTAAACTGGCATCCAGACAACGTTGACGCACCCCTTCGATGGTATCGGTCATGGTGTGGATCGATTCGACCACCGTGGTAATGGCGGAATCCACACGGTGGAGATTCTGGTTGACATCCCCAACATTGAGGAGAATATCATCCGCGGCATGTGACATGGCGTGGATGTTCCTGCTGGCCTGTTCTGCTCCGGTGGCGATCGTGACGATGTTGGCGGAGAGTTGTTCCGTGGCTGCGGAGATGGTACCGACCTGGGAGGTGGTATTCAGGATGGCCTGTTGGATGGTCAACACCTTGTTTTCCACCAGCATGTGATCTTTGGCGGTCTGTTGGGCCAGTTGCAAACTGTTCTGGGAGTCCTGGCTCAGGATGGTGCGCACGCTGGAGAGATCACCGATACAGGCGTCCATGGAGTGCACGTGCAGGAAGACCTGACGAATGGTATCCCGAAAGCGGACGGTCATCACATTGAAATCCTGGGCAATGCGACCCAGATCATCCATCGTGTCTTTGGTGACGGGAATCAAATGGGTCAGATCGCCGTTGGCGATGCGGGTGATCGCTTCGCGCAGCAGGGCAAGCGGACGTTGCACGCTGCGGGCGAGCACCAGGTGAATCACCAGGATCAGCAAGGCAATGGCGCCAGCCATGAGCAGCAGCGCGATGGCGCGGGCTTCGGCAACGCGGTTTTCGCTCTCTTGTTGGGAAACGGACAGAAGAAAAATGCCACGCAGGGGGTGCTCCGTGCCGTGACAGGCCTGACACGGTTCGCGGTTGGGAATCGGAGCCAGGATGGTGATGCGTCCGCTGCCGTTCGGTCCGGTGGAGTCGAGCATCAGAGGCTTTTTTTCGGAAAGGGTTTGTTGAAAGGGGGCTTTGAGCATCGGATCGAGAGGCGTGCCCTCGGACTCGGGATGAAACGCTTCGCTGCCGTTGACGCGATAGATGCGTAGAGTCTCCAGCCCCTCCACCTGTTTGAGTCGGCTCAGATAGTCATGGGCCATGCTGGCCTGTCCGGCCAGCATGATGGCCTGGAGTCCCTGGGTGGCGGTTTCGGCGATCCGACGAATGGCGCTTTGGTTCTCTTCCATGAGCGCCTGGTTCATCAGGTGGACCAGGATGCCACCCGAGACGAGCAGGGCAATGGCGCCGACTGTGCCAGTCAGAATCAGGATTTTACGGCTGACCGATTGGCGAATGTAATCGATGACGGGGAAACGCACGGCGGGAACCTGGAAGATGGTTGGTCGTATTCATGCGTCTAGGGCTGTTGAAGAAGCGTGTCAGGAGCCTTGAGAGGGCGTCGCGCCGAACCCGTGTTGTCTGCGGGCTGATTCGGAACGACAATCTGCTTGGCGCGTGGCGTGTTTTCGGACAGCCAAGAGAACGCTCGCTTCGGGATGACGCTGGACAGGGCACGTGGACGGGCGATGGCCGTCTGACATGCGGTCGCGTCCATACGACCAGGGCAGGTATAATATAGTATTTTTTGATGCTGTCAATATTTATTTTGCAAATGTAGTAAATTGCGCAAAAGGGATTTCGATGATCAATTTTGCCATGTGTCCATGTGTGCAGCGCACCCGGAGGGAGCCTCCCAGCAGTCGGATCCACCCTTTGGCGATGGCGGGGCCGAAGCCGGACGGAACGGGGATCTTCGGGAGTTCACCCGAATGCGGGCGCATGGGCTTGAAGAGCGCTTTGCACTGGTTTTCGTTCAAGAGGCATCCCGAGGTGTGGAGGGTACCCCGCAGCAGGGAGGCGTTGGCCTTGAGGGGAGCAAACAGGAAGTCGGCGTGGATCTCGCCGCGTTGGCTGAGTTTCAGGGTCAGGGCAAGCAGTCGCTCGATCGCCTGGCTGGCATGCAACCCGTCACCGACAAGCCGTTCGGGAAGGTTGGATGGCAGGGTGGTGAGAAAATCACAGCCTGCGGCGCGCGCCTGGATGGAGCAGGCATCGTAGAGTTCGGCAAGAAAGTCAGCGGGAAAAAAGGGTTCGGGTTTTGGTCTGGCCGTACCATGGGCCAAATGGCTGTATTCGAGCATGTCATCGAGGATGACGCGCATTGCCAGTGCCGATTCGTGGATCACGGCGGCCTGCCGACGTGCTTTTTGAAGATCATCGGCGTTTTGCAGCAGTTCTGCCATACCGAGGATGGTGCTCAGTCCGGTGCGCCATTCGTGCCCGATGGCAGCCAGACCGAAGGTGTCGGTTGGTGGTGGACAGGGGGTGTCGTCAGAGGAGGGTGCTGGTTTGTCGGAAGGAGGGGAAGCGACGGAGTTGTGGGTCATGGTGCCTTTGGATGGCGTGGCGGTGAACCGATGTGACCATCGGCATACAGGAGTCGGGAGCAAGAACTGCATGCGAGTCGGATGCCAAATGAGTCGGGGGGCCGGGTATGTGTGGCCTTTGTGAAGTGCCGCAGGATCGAGCCAGGGTGTGGACGCCTTGTTTTATAGAGGCGAGGGTAGGAAAAAGATCGCGAGAAAATTGACGCTTTATGCAGAATGTGGTAGTTTACTTTAATTGGTGGCCAGGATGGGCGATCCATGCCGTGGCAGCTCCATGGGACAAACAAATGAGGAGTCGTCGGGGATTCTTCTCCTCGATGTTTCAGAATATCCGTGAGGGTGTGTGACGACCAGGGTGTTGTTTCTTGACCGGGATGGGGTGATCAACGAGGATCACGGCTACGTACACCGGGTGGAGCAGTTCGATTTCATCGAGGGAATCTTCGATCTGACGCGCGCCGCATGTCGATCCGGCTATCGCGTTGTGGTGGTCACCAACCAGTCCGGCATCGCCAGGGGCTATTATACCGAAACAGAGTTCCACCGCCTCACCGACTGGATGAGGGCCGCTTTCGAGACTCAAGGGGCTCGAATCGAGGCGGTCTATTACTGTCCGTATCATCCTACCGAGGGGATTGGCGCCTATAGGCGTGAGGATTCATGCCGCAAGCCGGCTCCAGGTATGCTGCTCCAGGCTGCCAGGGAGTTGGAGATCGATCTGGGCGCTTCTCTTCTGATCGGTGACCGGGTGAGTGACATTCAGGCGGCGGCGGCGGCGGGCGTTGGACGATCCCTGCTGCTGGTGCGCCCTCCGGAGAGGGTTCCGGAAAATCCTTCTTGTCCGGTGGTTGCTTCTCTGAGCGAGGCGATCCCGTGGTTGACATGAGAGTTTTGCAGCATGATGGATTCAATTACAGGAGTCAGGAGCATGAGTACCCCATGGACGGAACGGATTCGCGCCGAGATCGAAGCCTCGATGCGCGTCAAGAGCGCGATCTTGCGTGATTCCACCCTTATTGCCCAGATCGAGTCCCTGGCCAGCGAAAGCGTGGCTGCGCTCAAGGGTGGCGGCAAGATCATTTTTGCAGGCAATGGCGGCAGCTTTGCCGATGCCCAGCACCTGAGCGCCGAATTCACCGCGCGTTTGTGCTATGATCGGGCGCCGGTCGCTTCCATCGCTCTGGGCACCAACAGTTCGGCGATCAGCGCCATTGGCAACGATTACGGCTATGATCAGGTCTTTGCGCGGGAGCTGGATGCCCTGGGTCGTGAGGGAGATCTGTTCATTCCGATTACCACCAGCGGGAACAGTCCGAATATTCTGGCGGCGGTGGAGGTGGCGCGGCGGCGTGACGTGACCTGCCTGGGATTTACCGGGCAGGCGGGAGGCAAACTCTACACCCTGTGCGACTGTATCCGCGTCCCCTCTTCGGAGACCACGCGCATTCAGGAGAGCCACATCATGATCGGCCATATCCTCTGCGCGCTGGTGGAGCGGACTCTCTTTCCACGCTGATTCCGGCGGATGGGAAGGGGATGATCCGGTCTGCGAAGGGCGTCATCCGGCAAGGTGGTTCCTATAGTTTCATGAAGCGGGTGGATTTCCTGGCCTTGACAGGTGGTGAATTGGCGTTTATCCTGTAAACTCCCTTTCATCCCCTTAGGGTATGGGATACCCCCGCCATGAAACGACAGCTGATCATCATGCGTCATGCAAAATCGGCCTGGGATACGGACGCCGCATCGGACTTCGAACGCCCCCTGGCCAAACGCGGCCTTCAGGATGCGCCACGCATGGGTCAATGGTTGTCGGATCATGGCCTGATTCCCGACAGCATCGTCAGTTCGCCGGCCCAGCGCGCCAAACAGACCATTCTTGAGGTCTGCAAGGTGCTCGATATCAAGAAAAAGGCCATCTTGTGGGATGCCCGCATCTATGGGGCCGGCACCGAGGAGTTGCTCGAAGTGCTCTCCGAACTCCCGAAACAGACAGGCACTGCCATGATCGTGGGTCACAATCCCGGCCTGGAGATGCTCTTTTCCTATCTGGTGAATCATGCCGAGGCCTTTTCCGGCCAGGAGGAGGGAGGCGAGGCCGGGGCGATCAAAACCGCCACCATCGCCCATCTGGAGATGCCCAACGACTGGTCGCACATCACGCCGGGCTGCGCCAGCCTCGTCAATCTGATCTCGCCGCGCCAGTTGGCCGAGTGACCGAATTTTTGACCCCCTCTGATCCGAAAGAGTCTGATATGCGGACCATACTCGACCATCTGAGCGATACCGATGGCGAGCGTCTGCGCCAACTTGCCGACTGGTTGCGGATTCCGTCGATCTCCAGTCATCCCGACAATCAATCCGACATGCTGGCAAGTGCGGTCTGGTGTGCCGATTTTTTGCGCACGGCGGGTCTGGATGCCGTGACGCTCCATCCGACCGCCGGTCATCCCATCGTCACCGCCAGTTGGCGGCGGAGACCCGATGCCCCGACTCTGTTGATCTACGGTCATTACGACGTGCAACCGGTCGATCCTCTGGGGCTGTGGGAGACTGGTCCCTTCGATCCGGTGGTACGCGACGACCGGATCTATGCGCGCGGGTCGGCAGACGACAAGGGGCAGATCCTGATGCACATGCAGGCCGTGGCCGCAACCCTTGCGGTCACCGGCTCGTTGCCGGTCAACGTGGTGTTCTTGATCGAAGGAGAGGAGGAGATCGGCAGTCCGAATCTGCCCGATTTTCTCGTTGCCCATGCCGATCTGTTGCGCGCTGACCTTGCCATCGTTTCGGATACCTGTCAGTGGGACGAGGGGGTGCCGGCGATCACCGCCGGATTGCGGGGTCTGGCTGCCCTGGAGATCGCGCTGAGCGGTCCGGGGCGTGATCTCCACTCCGGCAGTTTCGGGGGCGCGGTGGCCAACCCTCTGGAGGCGCTGGCGCGCATGCTCGCCACCCTCAAGGATGATCAGGGGGTCATCCAGGTCGAGGGCTATCTGGACGACGTGCGTCCGCCAACCCCTGCCGAGCGCTCGCGGGTGGCCGAGATCCCCTTTGACGAATCGGCGTTCTTCGGCGCCATCGGTCTTGAGTCTGGCTGGGGCGAACAGGGCTTTTCGCCCCTTGAGCGGCTCTGGTATCGTCCGACCATCGAGATCAACGGCCTGTGGGGCGGCTACATGGGACCCGGAGCCAAGACGGTCCTGCCGGCGTGCGCCCATGCCAAACTCTCGATGCGGCTGGTGCCGGATCAGACCCCGGAGCGGGCACTGGCCCTGCTGATGGCTCATCTGCGCGCCGTGACGCCGCCGGGAATGCGTCTCGAACTCTTCCCCAAGCCGGGCGGCGGCCTGCCGTGGCGGCTCGATCCCGATTTGCCGGCGGTCCAGGCCGCGCGTCGCGCCCTTCGCGACGCCTTCGGACGCGAACCGGTCATCATCGGCGAAGGGGCGACGATTCCCGTGGTGGCCGATTTCGAACGTCTTCTGGCCATCAAGACCCTTCTGGTCGGTTTCTCCCTGCCCGATGCCGCGCCCCACGCCCCCAACGAGAATCTCCATTTGCCCTCCTTCCATGTGGGCACCAAAAGCCTGGTCGGGTTTCTTCATCAGTTGTCGCGGTGAGCGGGCTGAAACCGGCCTGATGTTCCTGTCTTGGCCTGGTGGTGGTGCTCCCTTTGATCATTTTTACATTGTTTGATCCTTGGAAATCGACTATTCTTTCATTTTTCTAATCGGTTTCTCTCAGGCATGTCGAGACCCGTCCTGGAAATATCCCCATTTTACCAACCTGGAGTTGCAAGGCATGGAGCGAACGTTTCTTTTCTCGTCGGAATCGGTCTCCGAGGGGCATCCCGACAAGATGGCCGACCAGATCTCGGACAGCGTCCTGGATGCCATTCTGGCGCAAGAGTCCACCAGTCGCGTGGCCTGCGAAACGTTGGTCACCACCGGCATGGTGGTGATCGCCGGCGAGATCACCACCCGTGCGGTGATCGACTATCCGACCGTGGCGCGTGAGGCGATTCGCGAGATCGGCTACAACTCCTCGGAGATGGGATTCGACTTTGCCTCCTGCGCGGTCCTGGTTTCGCTCGACAAGCAATCCACGGACATTGCCCAGGGGGTGAACGAGGGTGAGGGTATCGATCTGGATCAGGGCGCCGGCGACCAGGGATTGATGTTCGGCTACGCCTGCGACGAAACCCCGGCTCTGATGCCCATGCCGATCCACTACGCCCATCGGCTCATGGAGCGGCAATCCGTGGTGCGCAAGAATGGTCAACTCCGCTGGTTGCGTCCGGATGCCAAATCTCAGGTGACCGTGCGCTACGAGAATGGTCGTCCGGCGTGTGTCGATGCCGTGGTGGTCTCCACCCAGCATGATCCGGACATCGCCTATGAAGCGCTGCGTGAGGCGGTGATCGAGGAGATCATCAAGCCGGTGATTCCGGCAGAGCTGTTGAGCCCGAAGGTGGTCTATCATGTCAATCCCACCGGACGCTTTGTGATCGGCGGCCCGGTCGGCGATTGCGGCGTCACAGGACGCAAAATCATCGTCGATACCTATGGTGGGGCCGGTCGTCATGGTGGCGGCGCCTTTTCTGGCAAGGATCCCTCCAAGGTGGACCGCTCCTCGGCCTACATGGGCCGTTATGTGGCCAAGAACATCGTTGCCGCTGGTCTGGCCCGCCGTTGCGAAATCCAGGTCGCTTATGCCATCGGCCTCTCCAGACCGGTTTCCCTGATGGTCGAGACCTTTGGCACCGGGCGGATTCCGGACACCCGCATCGAGCAGATCGTGGCCGATACCTTTGATCTGCGTCCCAAGGCGATAACCCAGCAGTTGAATCTGTTGCGTCCCATCTATGCCAAGACCGCCGCATATGGTCACTTCGGGCGCGAGTTGCCGGAGTTCACCTGGGAGTGCGCCGACAAGGTCGAGGCGTTGCGCGCGGCGGCTGGAATGTGAGAGTCTGCATGGCCATTGCCAAACAGACTTTGAAATCACGAATTATTTCACGATAGAGAACGAGAACCATCATGATCGTTTCCCAAGCTTCCGATTTTACCGATTTTCGTGTGGCCGACATCGGCTTGGCCGAGTGGGGCCGCAAGGAGATCGCCATCGCCGAAACCGAAATGCCTGGTCTGATGGCCCTGCGGCGTGAATACCGGGGCCAGAAGCCTCTGGCAGGAGCGCGCATCGCGGGTTGTCTGCACATGACCATCCAGACTGCGGTCCTCATCGAGACCCTGGTCGATCTGGGCGCTTCGGTGCGCTGGTCGTCATGCAACATCTTCTCCACCCAGGATCACGCCGCTTCGGCGATTGCCGCTGCCGGGATCCCGGTTTTCGCTTGGAAGGGGGAAACCGAGGAAGAGTTCTGGTGGTGTATCGACCAGACCATTTTTGGGGCGGATGGCTGGCTTCCCAACATGATTCTGGATGACGGCGGTGATCTGACTCTGGTGCTTCATCGTCCCGAGCATGCCGAGTTGATGTCGGCCATTCGCGGCATCTCCGAGGAGACCACCACGGGTGTGCATCGTCTGCAGGAGATGATGGCAGCTGGCACGCTCAAGGTTCCGGCCTTCAATGTCAACGATTCGGTCACCAAGTCCAAATTCGACAATCTTTACGGCTGTCGCGAGTCATTGATCGACGGTATCAAGCGTGCCACGGATGTGATGGTCGCCGGCAAGATCGCCGTGGTATGTGGTTACGGTGATGTGGGCAAGGGGTGTGCCCAGGCTTTCCGCGGTATGGGTGCCACGGTATGGATCACCGAGATCGATCCCATTTGCGCCTTGCAGGCTGCCATGGAGGGGTATCGTGTGGTGACCATGGAGGAGGCTGCGCCCATTGGCAACATTTTCGTGACAGCCACCGGCAATGTGGATGTGATCACCCGTGCCCACATGGAGAAGATGCCCGATCAGGCGATTGTCTGCAACATTGGCCATTTCGATTCCGAGATTGATGTTTCCTCCTTGCGTTCCCTGATTTGGGAGAACATCAAACCGCAGGTGGATCATGTGATCTTCCCGGACGGCAAGCGATTGATTCTGTTGGCTGAGGGTCGTCTGGTCAATTTGGGTTGTGCCACGGGTCATGCCAGTTTCGTGATGTCCAACTCCTTTACCAATCAGGTGATGGCACAGATCGAGTTGTGGAACAATCCGGGCAAGTATCCGATTGGTGTTTATGTGTTGCCGAAGAAGTTGGATGAGAAGGTGGCGCGTTTGCATCTGGGCAAGTTGGGTGTCAAGCTCACGGTGTTGAGTGAGAAGCAGGCGACCTACATCGGGGTTCCGGTGGATGGGCCTTTCAAGCCGGAGCCGTATCGGTATTAGGCACAAAGTCAGCGGGGTCCAGGGGCCAGTGGCCCCTGGTAGGGTTTGGGGCGAAGACCTGAGGTTTTGACTTTATATGACATTGACTTTTGCGCTTCTTGCGAAGCAGGTCGCGCAAGCGCGCGCTTATATGTTCCGTGAATCATTGCCGCTTTTTAGGCAATGATTCACGGCGCAGGGTTCGCGGCAGTGGGATGGTTGCCATCGACGGTCAGCTTGGGGCAAGGCGAAGAGGTGTCGTTTTGCTAAAACCGAAAAACGACACCTCTTCCAAGGCTGCGCGCAAGCGATTTTCACAAAACCCGTGAGAATCGCTTTTTTTTTGTAGAGCGCGCAAAAGACAAAAGACATAAAAGAGATAAGGAATAAGGAGAAAAGAAAAACCTCGGAGACTCTGTCTCCGAACCTCTGCCGGGGACCTTCGGCCCCCGGACCCCCGCAATTGGAATCTCTCTTCCCTCCCTACGCCACGTTACGCCTCGATACTCCTCGCCTCATCCACCAACATCACCGGAATCTCATCGCGAATCGGAAACGCCAACCGATCCGCCCGACAGATCAACTCGTCCGCCTTGACATCATACTCCAACCCACCCTTGCACTGGGGACAGACGAGAATCTCCAACAACGCCTTGTCGATCATTCGAATCCTCCTTGTTCAACCCAAAGTCTCCGTCAAACCCGCGCCAACTGCTGAAAAGAGAGATCACCACTCATGGGCCTCGGCCCGATCCGATTCAAAGCCTCCATGCCCAATCGATAGAAAAAAAACATCTCCTCACGGGATAAACCGCTCAATCGCGGTGGCCAGGAACGGTCCGCCATGGCAGCAAAGATCGCCTCACCCGCCTTGGGCAGACGATCCGCATAGGGCGCACCACATGCCTCGCATACCGCGCCACCACGCTTTACCGATATGAAGCGCAACCGCGAACGACTGCCACACCCCACACAGTCCCCAGCACGCCAACCATGCCCGAACAGCCCGAGCAGCCGACTGATACTGCCGGCAGCCACGGCAAGTGGATCCGCACCACGCTCCAATGCCTGCAAGGCACTGTCCAGACACTCGAAAATCGCACCATCGCCCGCATCATAAGGCATCTCCAGACGATGCACCGCCTCCAGCAACAACTGCCCGGCAGCCGAAGCATCCGGCAGAAAAGGGAGATGATTGCGCGATTCAAGAATCTCCGCACGCATCAATGTGCCCAGGGCATCCGGCGCACGCGCGCGGATTTCGATCAAAAGCGTATGAAACCCGGTCAACGCCCCGCGAATGCCATCCCGTCCGCCCAAACGCGCACCACGCGCCATGGCGGATACTACCCCGTGCTTCGGGGTCACAAGCGTCACGATCCATGAGTCATCACGAAACGGCACCCGCCGCAACGCCAACGCCCTAGCCGAGATCCGCATCCAACGCCTCGTCCCCATCTTCCGGATGCACGTAGCCCAGATCCGCCAAAATGCGTGCGTCCGCACTCCACTCCCGCTCGACACGAACCTGAA
>JADFZD010000350.1 GCA_015232705.1 Magnetococcales bacterium
GGTTTTCTCGTTCACCCCTTCGGGCCTGCACATGCGCTTTACCAACCGCGTCAAAAGCATTCGCTGGCGCGACGACCCGGCCACCCGTCAGGCGGTGGAGATCGTGCGCGGGATGTTGGTCGCCGACGATCCGATCCGGTTCCGCGGGCGTCTGGAACGTGGTTGGGGATTGATCAGCAACAACGTGTTGCACACCCGAGCCGCCTTCTCCGATCCCCCGGGAGGCGAGAAACGGGTATTGTATCGCGCCCGCTTCTTTGATGGGTTGTCGAGGGTGAATCCTGACAGGTTCAACGCTTAGGGTGTGTTGGACATGGGGCGTCAGCGGCATTGATACGGCGTTGTGACGCCCTTTCGCGGCTCACCTGCTACCGTGAATGCCGCGCAGTTCGCGTCGCGCCATCTCTGGAAACGCGCTGCCCATGTGACACACCCTGATCGTGTGATGATTCAAGGGCGGTTGTCGAGGGCCGGGGAGTGTGATGCGCCTCGGTGTCCTCGATACAATTGCCAGCCAACCTGACCTGAAAACGGCCCTCCGCAACGACCATCCACGGACTCGAACCACATTTCCGGAAATGCTGCCTCGACCGGATTGACGTACAATACCCAAACAGGCTCGGTTGATGTTTCGATGCGCTGCACAAGGTTGGCGATCACTTCTGCCAGAACCTCGCCGCAAAACGGATTAAACAGAAAGACCATCAGAGGACGTTCGGGAAACCGATAGGTCCGGGCGTCTGTTGCCACGACATCCCAATCAGGCATTTTTCCAACACGTGCTGCAAATTTCGCCAGATTGCGTTTAAGTCCCCAGATCAGATTTTCATCCAATTCAACGCCGACCAAACGTGCCCATGGATAACCGGCTGCCAGCATCATGGCTTTTCCCAGGCCGGCTCCAAGATCCACGAACCAGACCTCATCCGATGCACATTCAGGATGAATTTCCATGATTTTTTCAAAGAGTCGCCCATCCACGGGTTGATGACGGCTTGCCCACTGACGTGTTGCATCCGCCATGCGCAATCTTTCCGGTTCGATCAGGGTGGAGGTGGTGACTCCGTATTTCCAGTCAAACCATCTGGCCCGCCATCGCGCTTGGATGACATCCAGGACAATCCCTGGCCAACGATACCATGGGATCCGGGTTAGGAGATTGACATACCGAAGAACGACTTGCCAGGAAGCTGTCAACACACGAACTCTCCATAAAACAAGACAAGAAACATGAATGGCATGGAATATGTATAAGACAAGTCTATCCCAAACCATCATGCATGTCAGGTGACAACGATGACAACCACGCCCATCACCATGCCGGATCTCTCCCTTCAGGCAACCAGTTCGCGGGATATACGTCCGCGTGGCTTGGCCGCCAACAGCAGTCCGTTCAACGAACTGCTGATGCAGGCCGTGGGAGAACGCAATGGCCTCAACGGTACCAACAAACTCACCACCGCCTCGGTGAACGCTCTCGTGGACGCGGTCATGACCTCGCTGCGCCAGGCCAAGGAGTCCATCGGCGGCCTGCCGACCGGTCTGTCCGGCGGCAACGCCATGATGAGCAGTGACGACGAGGTGCTGGTGAGTCGCGGCATTCCGACCTCCCTGCCGCAAGGGTACGCCTCAGGCACCATCCGTCACGCCAAAACCCGTGCGCCCGTCGATCCGGCTCAGAAGATCCAACCCAAACTCGAAGGGGGCAACTACGAGCAGATCATCCAGAGGGCCTCGGAACGCTATGGCGTAGATGCCGATCTGATCCGCTCGGTGATCAAGGTGGAGAGCAACTTCAATCCCAAGGCGGTCTCGCATGCCGGCGCGCAGGGGATGATGCAGCTCATGCCCGGCACCGCCGCCGAACTCGGGGTGAAGGATTCCTTCAATCCCGAAGAGAACATCATGGGCGGCACACTTTATCTGAGCCGTCTGCTGGACCGCTACGATGGCAATGTTCGTTCGGCTTTGGCCGCCTACAACTGGGGAATGGGCAATCTGGAGCGTCAGCCGGCTGCGGCCATGCCAGGAGAGACCCGGCGTTATGTGGCGCGCATCATGGGGATGGTCGAGGGCGACACGCCCGCCGCCTGAGGTCGGAGTGGGGCCGGAGTCGCTGGTTCGTTTGCGGCTCC
>JADFZD010000351.1 GCA_015232705.1 Magnetococcales bacterium
AGTGCCGCTTCGGTCGCGTGATGAAGAGATGCGGGGATGCGTTGGTTCAGGTCTCCACGGTCACAGGGGACCGGGGACCGAAGGTCCCCGGCGGAGGTTCGGAGGCAGAGCCTCTGAGGTTTTGAATGTGACTTTGAATTTTTGATTTTGATTTTGATTTTGATTTTGATTTTAGCGCGCTCTTAAAAAAAGCGATTTTCACGGTTTTTGTGAAAATCGCTTGCGCGCAGCCTTGGAAGAGGTGTCGTTTTGCGTTTTTGGCAAAACGACACCTCTTCGCCTTGCCTCAAGCAAACCGCGATAGGCGGTATCCCCCGCTCACGCAAACCTTCAAATCTGCTCAAGCAAACCGCGATAGGCGGTATCCCCCTATCCCCTGTCTTAATCAACCCCCCCGTAGGCGACAATTCCGCCGCGAGCAATTCGCCCCCCTTCGTTGCCCAAAAGCGGCAACGAAGGGGGGCACATGAGACGGCGCGCGCTTGCGCCATTTTTTTTCGCAAAAGGCGCGAAAAAAAATGGCTTATCGTGTAAAGCGCGCGAAAGACAAAGTCAAAAACAAAATCAAAGACAAGGACTAAAGATACATTCAAATTCGTGGGACTTCGTCCCACACCCTACCGGAGGCTTTGCCTCCGGACCTCCACCGGGGGCGATAATCGCCCCCGGACCCCCGTGATGACTGGAACCTGATCCGATCTGCTGATCAACTGATCAGCCCCTACCCCAACTGCTCCACCATCTCCCCCAACGTCGCCACAGGCCGCACCTCCAGATTCAACGGCCTGGGCAACGCCTTGACACTCTGCGCCGGCACCAGACAACGGGTAAACCCCAACTTGTCCGCCTCCCTCAACCTCGGCCCGACATGCGATACCGCACGTACCTCACCACCCAACCCAACCTCGCCAAAAATCACCAACCCCGGATCAACCGCCAGATTGCGATAAGAGGCATGCAACGACGCCGCAACCGCCAAATCCGCCGCCGGCTCGCTGATGCGAAACCCTCCGGCTACATTCAAAAAAAGATCGTGATTGAATAACCCTAACCCCAACCGCTTCTCCAATACCGCCGCCAACATCGCCAGACGGTTCGGATCAAACCCCAACGTCGCACGCCTGGGCTGCGGCATCATCGACGCCGCTGCCAACGACTGAATCTCAACCAAGAGTGGCCGCGTCCCCTCCATGCCCGCAAAAACCACTCCACCCGGCGAACCTATCCCACGATCCGGCAAAAACAACTCCGAAGGGTTGGAAACCTCAACCAAACCACTCTCACGCATCTCGAACACACCAATCTCATTGGCTGGCCCAAAACGATTCTTGATCGCACGCAAAATGCGATAATCGTGACCTCGCTCCCCCTCGAAATAAAGCACCGTGTCCACCATGTGCTCCAATACCCGCGGCCCGGCAATCTGACCATCCTTGGTGACATGACCCACCAGAAACAAAGCCATGCCACGCTGCTTGGCCAACTGAATCAATCGCGCCGCACACTCCCGCACCTGCGATACCGAACCGGCTCCCGATGAAACGGAATCCGTGGCCAAAGTCTGAATCGAATCCACCGCCACCACACGCGGTGTACACGCAACAATCGCCTCGATGGTCGCTTCCAGCCGGTTCTCCATGAGCACCAACACCTGATCGCCGGCAATGCCAAGCCGCTCACCTCGCTGACGAATTTGCTGCGGCGACTCCTCACCCGAAACATACAATACCTCACCCTGCCTGGACAAAGCCGTCAAGGCCGTCATGAGCAGGGTCGATTTGCCAATTCCAGGATCCCCAGCCAACAACACCGCCGAACCAGGCGTCAATCCACCCCCCAAGGCTCGATCCAACTCGGCAACACCCGTGTTCAGACGAACACGAACATCCCCTTCGATCGCTGAAAGCGGGAGAGGCTTGGAAGGAGAAAGACCCACCGAGGCATGGCTGCGCTTGGGATTGGCAGGATCGACCGTAAAGGCTTTGAGGGTGTTCCAGGCGCCACAGGAGAGACAACGCCCCTCCCAGCGCCCGAAATCGGCACCGCAGGATTCACAAACAAAACGCTGCTTTTCGCGACTCATGCGGAAGGTGAGGTCACGAAACCACCCTCAGATTGGGACGGGGAC
>JADFZD010000352.1 GCA_015232705.1 Magnetococcales bacterium
GTTGGGCGCGGTGTTGGGCGAGGCGCGGCGCGCCATGGAGACCCTGGGATCCTTTACCCGTCTGCCACAGGAGCGGCCTGTCGGGGCGCAATTGAAAACCTTCAATGGTCGCTTGGAGTTGAAGGATCTTGCTTTTGCTCATCCTGACAGCGATCCACTCTTTGAATCCCTTAATCTGATACTGACTGCCGGTACCTCGCTGGTGGTCGCCGGGGCCAATGGCTCGGGAAAAACCACCCTGGCGCGTATCCTGGTGGGACTTCTGGAGCCGATACGCGGCCAGATTCTCATCGATGGGGTGAATCTCGATCAGTTGTCGCTCGCCTGGTGGCGGCGTCAGGTGGTTTATCTGCCTCAGGAACCTACGTTCGTCGAGGGGACGATTCGCGACAACCTGTTGATCATGCGTCCGGATTGGAGCGAGGAGGGGATGAATGCCGCCATTGCCGAGGCGGGTCTGGCCAAATTTCTCCATGACAGTCCCAAGGGGTTGAATACTCCGTTGGTCAATGGCGGGGCGCAGTTGGCCATGGGAATTCGCAAGCGTCTGGCCTTGGCCCGAGCTCTGGGTGGCGAATGCCGGTTGGTGATCTTCGATGAGCCTCTGGAGGGGATGGATCTGCACGGTCGCGAGGCGGTGACCGGCGTGATTGCCCGTATGGCCAAGCAGGGGCGCGGGGTGATCGTCTTTTCTCATGATGCCGGATTGATCCGTGGTGCGGATTTTGTGCTGAACCTGGATTGCAAGCCGGTGCCGGAGGTGCGCGTCAAGGCGGTACAACCGGTGGCGGCGGAGTCAGACGCATGAACGGGCTGCCGGCGGTTGCGAACACGGGGGAGGAGATCGACGACGGCGTGGGTCGTGCGCATCATCTGGTGCTCCTGCTGTTTTTGGGGTTGTCCGCGTTCGGGGAGAGGAGCCACCCGCAGGACGGGGGCGACGCCCTCAGCACCCTGCCGTAGAAATCCCGGAGGAGGCTCCACAGCAAAAAGCACCAAAACAAAGAAGATCTCCAACCCATATCCAGGGCTGGAGATCTTCCCATGCGACAAATATCTGGAATCTTGCGTGAACCAACACTCAAGCGAACCCCGATGACGGATCCAGACTTTTGTCATCTTTTGCAGGAGGTATCAGGTCGCGCGAGGCGGGCTGTTGGAGAGTATTCACGGGAGGGCGACGAAAGGACGCCACCCACGCCCCGGAGTGTCCCGCAATCAATAAGAAGCGTGATCTATGCCGAACCACCCGCCGCAGAGGAGCGCCGGATCTTCTTGCGCAGACGGCGAACGGCCTCAGCCTTTTTCCGGCGCTTGCGCTCGGAAGGTTTTTCGAAGAACTTGCGTTTCTTCATTTCCCGAAACATGCCTTCCCGGATCATCTTCTTTTTCAGAACCCGAATGGCCTGATCCACATTATTGTCGTATACGTCAATCCTCACAGAAGATCACTCCTCCTTTTGTTTCCGAAACCGGACAATGGACCCTGGTCACCATTGCTCCCGAGCACATCTGGGAACAGAAAATCAGATTATGATAATCCATCAGCCACGAATGATCAACCCTTTATCCGCTTATTCTCAAAATTCAAGAGCGTCCAATCCCTCGCAATTGTCGGATCCTGGATCAAGGCTTTTTGGCTGGCAGTGGCACGGCAAGGAACAACGGCTCATTGCCACGGCGCATCAAGACCAGCAAGGTCTGACCCGGATTCACCTTGCCGAGCACGGCGCGCATATCGGCCACCCCCTTGACCGGCTTGCGATTGATCTCCTGAAGCAGATCACCCGGTCGTATGCCGGCATGATCCGCCGGAGAACCGCTCTCCACATTCGCCACCACCACGCCATCCACCCCCGCAGGGAGATCCAGACGCGCGCGCCACTCCGGAGTCAACGCCTGCGGCACCACGCCCAAGAGATTCTTCTCCATCTTCCCCTGGCCGCCGTCCCGCTCCCCGTCTTCCTCCTGGTCCTCGCCTTCGTCATCACGCATGGCGGCAATCACCACATCCACCTTACGGGTTTCCCCCGCGCGCACCACCTCCATGGTGACCTTCTTGTTGACCTGAGTCTCGGCGACGATGGTCGGCAACTCCTTCATCCGTCCAACCTCATGGCCGTCAAAC
>JADFZD010000353.1 GCA_015232705.1 Magnetococcales bacterium
GCACCCAGTGATGCTGTCCATCCGCGATCAAGGCGCGTAACCCCGCAGATGAAAACCAGGCAAAGAAACGGTTGAAGGGTACCGGCGTATTTTGGATCAAGCGCCAGGTCCAGTGGATCATCAGCAACCCCAACAGAATCACCCCCCATGTCTCGTGAATGGCATAAAACGCATTGCCAGCACGACCGGGTTTGGGGTGGATCATCACCAGGGATACGGCCAATTGTCCGGCGATCCCCAGGGCAATCAACACATGCAACAATCTGGTAATGCGATCATAATACATGACTTTCTCTCCTGAATGAATGTGAAAGAAGAATTCGCCGAACCGTTTGGCGACCTTTTGGAGAGAGAGCGTAAAGCAATTGTCTGAATTCACCCTGAACAAGGATTCATACGAGGATTTTTTTTGCTGGCAACCAGGCTGCATGGGGACCGGTGACCAAGAATGACGTGACAACTCAAAACCATGATGTCGGTTCAGGAGGAAACATTTCAGACCTGCATGATGGCGTAAACCCCCATCATGCAGGGTGACAAGGATGGAATCAGCTCTCCAGCGCCCCGACGCGAACGGTCAGTGCAGCAAGTTCCGCCGAAAGTTCCAGGACACACGCATGCGACTCCTGCAACGCCTTGATGAGAATCGGGACGAATACCGAGTATTTCACCGATTTGGTCACCGTTCCCAGATCGCGCCGCACGATCGGGCGGTCTGATTCGGTTTGGTCCTCGACTGGGATCCAGTCGGGATCCTGGATCATCTCATAGTCTGGTGCAGACTCGACCAGTCCAGGAAAAATCGATTCCAACTCCTGAGCGATCACCCCGATCTGACGAAGAGGATCGCCAAGCAGATTGAAATTCCGCACCCGCACGTTCATGAGATCCGCCAACTTGGGTGTCGTGTCGCGGATGTTCTCCTTGAGCTTGAGATCAGACAGCGCACCGTAAGAGTTGGTGGTGTTCTTCAGGTCGCCATTGTTGTTGATCTGACACTTGACGCTGTTCGCCGAAGTGGTGTCCGAGGCAAATTGAACAATGGGGTCTGTTGTCACAGACCCAGAACGCAACACTCTTAAAGACAACGAATCAGACGTATTATAGACATCCAGTTTGGCTGTGGGATTTTGGGTGCCAATACCAAACCTGCCATCGGGCGTCAACAGGATACCGTCAACAGGAGCATCATTAAAAGCATCGTAAACATACATCTCACTTACGTACAATTGGCCTGTCGTATTCGACAATGTGAATATTCTCACACCTTCCAGTTGAACAGGGTTGAACTTCAATATCGACCATCCTGCCGGGCCGTCTATGTAGATCGACAAAGGTGAGTTGGCTACAGCATTACCTGATGCACGGGTCACGTTGACATCAAACCACGAACCATTTGCAAGACCTTGGATTTTTACGACAAATGATGTTCCAGGAAGCGCTCTGTAAAATTCCAACTTGCCGATTGTTCTGGAGACGAACAGATAGCCCAGATAATTCCCTGGAACGTTGTTACAATAAGGGTTAACAGATCCGGAAATCTCTGTCAGAGCACCATCATTCAATTCATGGACATTCGTGTCATTGATAAATCCGTTTGAGGTAACAGCAGACAGATCGCTTTCTGACAGCTTACTGTAAGCAATGCCATATGCCTTGACGGATAATGGCCCACCAGGGTTGGCATCTCCGACACCAAGACGATTGGTCGATTGCTTGAACGTAAGCCCTGGCGAACTGCTCGGCTTTCCGTCACTGCCAGCGAAAACGACATCACCTGGGGTAAAGGAGGAGACGCCACCCAGGGCATGCACCTGAGATGCATTCAAAGTCTGAAGTTCTTCGGGTGTCAAAGCCAAAAGATTGGTCCCCTGCGGACCCTGTGGGCCGGTCGGGCCGGTATCGCCCTGCGGGCCCTGCGGCCCGGTCGGGCCGGTATCGCCCTGCGGACCTTGAATCCCCTGCGGGCCCTGCGGCCCGGTCGGGCCGGTATCGCCCTGCGGACCTTGGATTCCTTGCGGACCTTGGGGTCCGGTGTCGCCCTGCGGACCTTGGATCCCCTGCGGCCCGGTCGGGCCGGTATCACCTTGCGGGCCCTGGGGGCCATACATCTCG
>JADFZD010000354.1 GCA_015232705.1 Magnetococcales bacterium
CTTCGTCCCCAAACCCCTACCGGGGGCGGTAACCGCCCCCGGTCCCCCGTAATAGTGGTGGTCCTGAATAGTTACCCCCAGACATTGATCCCGCCTGTACAACCCTTTAAACTGTCGATAAACGAATTTGAATATCCTGCCATTCAAAATGGGATTCATTGAATCATGAAATGTCCACACCTGGGTTGGTTGATCGTGTTGTTCTGCCTGCCGTTGCCGCTCCAGGCCGAAGAGCCGCTCCAGATCACCACCAAGCCCCTGGAAGCGGTGGTCATTCACCCGCGCGAGGAGGCGCCCGCCGAAACGCGCGCGCTGCTGGATGGGCTGATCACCGCCCAGGTGAACGGCACCGTCGTCGAGTTGCCGGTGCAGGTCGGGGATGCGGTCAAAAGCGGGGATCTGGTGGTGCGCCTGGATCCCTGGGCCTACCGCCTGGTTGAGCGACGCGCTGCCGCAGAACTCGAAGGCTTGCGCGCCCGTCTGGAGACCGCCCGAAAACGCGCCGAGCGAGCCAGACAGCTGTACGCGCAGAAACAGGCCTCCGAAGAACGGGTCGAACAGAGCGAAAGCGAGGTCAAGGAGTTGGCCGCGCAGGCGCGTGCCGCAGAGGTTTCGATGGAAGATGCGCGCACCCGCGCCGAAAAATGCCTGGTCAAGGCCCCCTTCGACGGGGTGATCGTGCAGCGTCAAGCCAGAGTGGGCCTGGATGCCGCCACCGGCACGCCGCTGGCCCAACTGGTGGATCATCGCCAGGTGGAACTCTCCGCGACCATTGCCTCCGGTCGCATCGACAGCCTGACCCGCGCCCCCTCCTGGCTCTTCATCCACGAAGGACGTGACTATCCGGTAGAACTGCGTGGGGTGGTTCCGGTAGCCGATCCTGCCTCCCGCGCCCAGGAGGCCCGACTGCGCTTCACCGCCGAAAAGCCGGTTCCCGGAGCCTCCGGACGCCTGGTCTGGTCCGATCCCCGGCCCCATCTGCCACCCTGGCTGCTGGTACGCCGCGACGCCACCCTGGGACTCTTTCTGGCCCAGGGCGATCAGGCGCGCTTTCACCCTCTGACAGGCGCCCTGGAGGGCCACCCGGCGCTGCTCGATCCCCTCCCGGAAGGAGAGGTGGTGATCTCCGGACGCGAGTCGCTCACCCACGGCACCACGATCCAGGCGCAGCCCGCTTCTCCTTGACGCCATGCGCTTCCAATCCTGAAACAGCCCTCGTCCGATCGCACTCCAACACCCCGCAACCCCATGCCCCCAGGCAAGCCATGATCCGCACCTTCTTAAGCAATCACGTCCTGGCCAATGTCGCCTTTGTCCTGGTACTGCTGCTCGGCCTGCTCTCTTACGGCCATCTCCCGCGTCAACAGGATCCGGACATGAGCTTCAACTGGATCAGCATCGTCTCCATCCTCCCCGGGGCCTCGGCAGAGGATGTGGAGAAACTGGTCACCGATCCTCTGGAAGAGGCGCTGCAAAAAATCCCGGACATACGCTTCGTCATGTCCAGCAGCAGCGATGCCACCTCCAGCATCCTGATCCGCTTCCAGGAGATGGATGACCACACCTTCGACAAGCGGGTCACCGATCTGCGACGCGAGATCAACCACAAACAGCGTGAACTCCCCACCGAAACCGAGGATCCGTTCATCCTGGAGATCACCAGCGCCAACGGCTGGCCGACCGTCATGGCCGTGGTCACCGGCGAGGCAGACGACGAAACCCTGCGTCAGCAGGCACGTCGCGTCCAAAAGGATCTGGAACGCATTCCAGGGGTCGATCAGGTGATGCCCCTCGGCCTGCGCGACCCGGAACTCCAGATCCGTTTCGATCCCTTCCATCTGGCCCTGCTCGGCGTCGATCCGACCCGACTGGCCACCACCATCACCACCCGCTTCCGCGATCTGGCAGGCGGAGCCGTACCCATGGGCGAAGGCAATCGCATGCTGCGCTATCAGGGCACCACCCCGGACCCCTCCGAACTCTCCTCCTGGCCGGTCATGGGACGCGAAGGGGAATTGCAGCTCAATCGGATCGCCGAAGTGGTCCGGGATCGCAAAAAGGCCGATCGCATGGTGCGCTATCAGGGCAAACCAGCCGTCTTTCTCT
>JADFZD010000355.1 GCA_015232705.1 Magnetococcales bacterium
GTCCGTAGGAGTAGCCGAAGATCTGAAAACGACCCCGGTCGTGGGCGGCAAACAGTTCTCGGGCAAGTACCGATGTGGCATGCTGATGGAGGTCCCCGGAGAGATACCCGATCCGCAGACGCCGGTTTCCGGTCGGTTCCCGCAGCGGACGACGCACCGCTGGCATGGCGCGCACCTGCTCGACCACCCGTCCGGCAAACCGGTCGGCACACAGGCGCATCTCCCCCGGATCCCGGCAGAAAAACAAAAACGAAAAGGGATTGATCTCCGCCTGATCGCGGCGCATCTGATCGACCAGACGGCCTACCAGGGGATCGAGTTCCGACCAGTCGCACGCCTGCTGCTTCTGGTGGATCAGGTGCATCAGAGCCTGGGTATGGCCGGGCTCCACGTCGAGTGCCCGCCAGAAGGCATGGATCGCCTCATGCACCACCCCGAGCCGCACCAAGGCGATGCCCAGGTTGGTCCATGCCAGATAATGCCTGGGATCCAGATCCACGCAGCGACGGTAGGCCTCCACCGAGGCCGCGAAATCGCGGCGGTCCGAAAGGATGATTCCCAGACGGTTCCAGGCTTCCGCGTTGCCCGGTTCGACGCAAATGGCGCGGCGGCAGACTCTCTCCGCATCGATGTGGCGTCGCAGCTGATTCAGGGCTATGGCCAGGTTGGCGAGCATGCGCCCGTTCTCCGAATCCCCGGCGAGAATCCGCTCGTAGCCCGCCACCGCCTGTTCCAATCGCCCGGCTTGGTGATGGGCCAGGGTGGCGCGCACGAGGGATTCGATCACGGATGGGGTTTCAGCCATGCAAAAAATCAGGATTCAGATCGGCCACCTTGAGGATATGGTGGATCTCGCGGCTGCGAAAACCCAGGGCCATGGGTCGAATGATGTTGGGAACGGCCACCACGTCATACAACTCGTCCACCACCCCCTCCACGGTGAGGGTATGGGTGGCGGCGCCACTCTTGAGATCGACGATTTGAATGCCGCACCGGGGCGCCACCTTTTCGCGCTCCAGCCGATCGTGGAACGGCAGATCGGCAAACGAGCGGTTTTCGCGCGCCTTGGACATCCCCACCACCGCGTAGTTGCCCACCAGCGAGAGTCCGCGCAGAAATCCGGGACAAAAGGCCACCGGTTCGAACGCCTGTCGATTGGGATCCACGAAACCCAGCTCCCCGGTTCCGGCGTTCAACAGCCACACCTTGCCCTGATGGACGCGCGGCGAATGGGGCATGGAGAGTCCCGTGCAGATCACCTCATCGTGCCACATATCCATGACCACCCCGCCACCGACGCGGTGTTCGCGCCACCCTTCCACCACATCGGTGCGGCTGACCATGGTGACATAGCGCGGGCGTCCCTGATCGACGGCCAAGCCGTTGATATGGCAACGGTCTTCGGCAACCAGCCGGGAGATGAACGGCGGTTTCCAGATCGGCACAAAACTGTCGCTCTCGCCTGTGGTCGCCACGCAGTTGAACAGGGTCACCACGAAAACCGCCCGGCCATCCGGAAGAATGGCGATGTCGTGGATATCGACATCCCCGGTCGTATGGCCGGTCATGGGCACATACAGGGCGTCATGCCCCTCATGGGTCTGGCTCGATTCGAGGATATCCGTGAAGCGCCAGAGTTGAAACCGTGATGCCAGCCACAAGGTCCGGCCACGATGGGCAATCCCCATGCAGCGGTCGAAGGTGCGTTCGAACACCGACATCGAGCCATCCGGTTTCAGTCCGATAAAAAAGATCTTGCTGGCCTGATAGGTGGTAAAGATCAGGCTGACCCGTTCCTGATCCAGCCAGCGCGTGAACAGGCGGGAACCGTCGATGCGCAAAATCGGTTCCTGAGGGGGTGTCTGGCTGGTTTCTTCCATGATCCGGATCCTCTGGAGGCGGTGCAGTGTCTGGCAAGCCAAAAGTTAACGGGGTCCAGGGGCCATTGACCCCTGGCAGGGTTCAGAACGAAGTCCTGATGTTTTTATTTTTCTCTTTACTCTTTACTCTTTCTCTTTTGCTTTTCGCGCGCTTTACACAGACCAGCGATTGTTCGCCCCCTTTCGTGGAACTCCCGAAAGTGAGGTCCACGGAAAGGGG
>JADFZD010000356.1 GCA_015232705.1 Magnetococcales bacterium
CTCTGTCCGGGAATTTGCAGCGGCTGCTCACCGAATACCGACGCACCGAACGCCGCGCGCGTGCCCTGGAGGATGTGATTTTGCCGGAGTTGGATGAGGCGATCCACGAGATGGAGATCCGTTTGGAGGAGTTGGATCAGGAAGAGGCGATCCGCGTGCGCTTGGGGGGACTTTCGGACTGAGGCGAGCTTCTGGAGCGAATCGCGGAACGTGGCTTCGGGACCAGGCAGACCTCTGACCAGAGACCATGCTTTCCTGAAGATTTTTTCTTACGGGGAGACGCGGGTCAGGGTGCCATCCGGGGCGAGGTCAAAGGTGATGGTCGGCGGATTGGCCGGGATGATCACCGAATCGGAGTTGGGGGCATGGCTGGTCGGCAGCTTGACGTTGTCCGGGGTGCGAACGATGAGATGCGGGGTGCCGGTCCAGGTCTGGGGGCCATGGGTTGGGGCCGTAAAGTGGAACTGACCGGGATTGGGGTCGCCGTCGCGCTGATAGAAGAGGTCGAATGCCGGAGGGGTGGCTCGTGAGGGTACTGGCTTGGGTGAATCGGCATGAGCGGACGATGCGACGCCGCCGAGTGGCATGAGCAGGGCGCACATCACAATCAAGCTTGAGCGGGCGTTATGCAGCATGGAGCCTCCGGTGGAATAAGTCAGTTCCTGGTCTGTTTGCCCTTGTGCGTCATCGGGTTTGAAACGGCGTTGCAAGGCCATTTTGCGATTCACCCGCGATCGTGAAAACGGCATAGCCCGATGCATCTGAAGGCTTGAGGCCTTGATAGGTCAACACACCCAGGGGACGAGATTTTTTTGGTGAATTTTATGCCATCCAACGATCCATCATACCGTATTTTTGCAATTCACGCCATGGGTCGTCCGGGTTTTTTGGAATTTTTGCGGATTTGCGCGCGATTCATATGCTTCTATCGAGTGTCAGCAGTTCGGTGTACAGGAACGAGACCTCCCTCTCATCCAGGTGGTTCGAAAAGTAGAGTCTGGGGCGCGGGTCGCGGATCTCCCGTGCGCTGGGAAAGGATGCCGGCAGCAGGTGGCCTGGCACCCGCACCGAGGTGATGCCCTCGGAAAAGAGCAGATGGCGTGCCAGAGCCGGGTAGTGGCGGATGAATCGCTCCCCGTCGCTGCTGTGCAACAGGTGGGTGGCTTTGAAGCGTCCCTGTTTGAAGGGTTTGTGGATGATGTGACAGTAGCCGTCGCGATCCCCGAGGGCCAACTGTCGCAACCAGGGAAAGGGACGGTGGTTCAGGCAATCGCGGGCGGCATCCGGAGGGAGAAGATTCATGATCTCGTGACGCTTCTCGATCACCCGGCTCTGAAAACGGGTTGGCCAGGTCATGGTGGAGAGTATGGTGATCCGATCCGAGAGTCGCACGAAGCGTTGCGTGGCAAAGATGCGCGCCACGGTCTCGTTGGGGGCCAGCAGGGTGTAGTGGGTGTCGGGAGCGGCCTTGGCCGCGCGCATCAGGGAGAGACTCTGGGCACGGTAAGGCTCAAGCACCACCCAGTTGCCCAAATTGCACCATTTTTCGATGCGTCCGCGGATGATGCGTTCGGCATGGAGGGCCATGAAGGCTCCGACCACGCGGTTTTCATCCACCAGCATGAAGCCGTGGTTGGGCGGGGGAGTCATCCAGCTCTGGGCATAGGCGTTTTTCCAGGCAGCGGCGGAGATGGTTTGGTTGAGGCGTTCGTTGAGGAACGCGCAGACCGGATCCAGATCCATGCTCCGGATGGGCAGCAGGTCGGCGCGTGGGCGCGGGGATCGGCTGATGTCCGGGAAGGGGGTGGGGTTTTCCATGGTCGGGGCTGGTGCGTACAGGGTGGATCGGAACCGGTCAGGAACCGGTCACGATGTCCACCACGCCCATGTTCATGAACTTGTCAAAACGCTCCTTGATCAGGGTGCGCGTGGACTTGCGGCGCAGTTCGCGCAGGTTCTGGGTCAGGTGGCGCTTGAGCAGACTGGAGGCCTCGGTGGGGTCGCGATGGGCGCCGCCCACCGGTTCCGGGATGATCTCATCGATCACTTTCAATTCCAGGATGTCCGGTGCGGTCAGGCGCAGGGCCTCGGA
>JADFZD010000357.1 GCA_015232705.1 Magnetococcales bacterium
GACCATCCGATCCGCTATGAGCGGGTCACCTTTCATTAGCCGACCCACACCTTTGCGGTGGAGACGGACGCCAAAGCCGAGGACAAGGTGGCCGCCGGTCTGGAAAAGCTGGTCGAAGAGGATCCCACGCTCCGACTGCGACGCGATCCGGCCACCCACGAATTGATCCTCTCCGGGATGGGTCAAACCCATCTGCGGGTGGTGCTCGACCGTCTCAAGCGCAAGTATGGCGCCAGCGCCACCTTGAAGACCGCCAGACCACCCTTCCGCGAGACCATCACCAAAAAGGTGCGCGTGCAGGGTCGTCTCAAGAAACAGACCGGAGGCCGCGGGCAGTTTGCCGATTGCTGGCTGGAGATGGAACCCCTGCCGCGTGAGGGTGGCTACGAATTCGAAAATCGCATCTTCGGTGGCGTGATCCCGCGTCAGTTCGTGCCATCGGTGGAAAAGGGGATCATCGAGGCCAAGGAACAGGGGGTGGTCGGTGGCTATCCGGTGGTCGATGTCAAGGTGGCCCTGGTCGATGGCAGTCACCACTCGGTGGACTCATCGGATTTTGCATTCAAGACGGCTGGTTCCATGGGTTTCAAGAAGGGACTGGCCGAGGCCGGATCGGTGCTGCTCGAACCGGTGATGACCATGGAAGTGACCGTCCCGGACGACGTGCTCGGAGATGTGATCGGCGATCTGAACAGCCGGCGTGGCAAGGTGCTCGGCGTGACTCCGAAGGGTGGCGGCGGTCAGATCATCGCTGCCGAGGCGCCGATGGTCGAGGTGTTGGACTATGGCAACGTGCTCAACGGTTTGACCTCGGGACGGGGACTCTACACCATGCGCGTGTCGGCCTATGCCATCGCCCCCAATCACATCACCCGGGTAATTCTGGAGCAGGAAAAGAAAATCGAGTGATCGTTCAGACCTGTAACGGGCTGTCTCATGCTTGCCTGATGGAGTCGTTTGACTGTTTTTGTCATGAAAATTGCTTGGCTGTGTTTGTATGGCTAACGCGCACTGGCGCATCTTTGGTCAATTGCAACCATTCAGGTACCCAACTGTTGCAGGGGTCCGGAGACCAAAGGTCTCCGGTGGAGGTTCGGAAGGCTTAAGCCTCTGAAGTTTTTGTTTTGACTTTGTTTTTGGGCGCGTCTTTCAAAGAAGGATTTTTCACGCTTTTTGTGAAAAATCTTTGCGCCAACCAAGGCTTACGGGATCGTATTGCGCCTTTGGCTAAACGATCCCGCGAACATGGCCCAAAAATAGTGGGCCGCCAAAGGCGGTTAAACCGTCGCGAACCATTCGTCATAATCGTTGCCAATGGCGCAACGATTATGGATACCTATACGTGCGCGTTTGCGTTCTTTTCGAAAATTTTCGTGGACCTCCCTTTGATGTTACAAGAAATATCGCGAAAAATACGTGTAACCGTTCAGGCCCCCTGACCGTTCGCGAAGACCAGGGACCCATGGTCCCCGGTTCTCATGATTTATTCTACAAACGGTCACCATTCCTCACGTTTAATTTAAGTAAAACCCCTTCAAGAGTTCCTCAATATAGAGAACGGGAAGCATCCATCATGCAAAAAAATGCCAAAACCGTCCTTACAAGGTTTTGTCTTGTCTTTTGCCCCATTTTTCTATGATAATTTGTTTACTTTGTATTCCGTAAATGTCGAACAGCGCGTTTCGCGCTCGGGGTATGAGGATTCTCTCACCCTTCGTGCATGTTTGTGAAAGAATTTGACATCAGCCTTGGCTGAAGAATTGCTTTGCGTCGCTTGGCAAAGGATTTCGTAAACATGACCCCGAAACAAATCCCAAGATGTTGACCCTATAACAGGGGGCTGAAACCTGACCGATTCAATAATTTATTTGGTGTTTCTTGCTGGGAATCACCCGACACCCTTGTTTACTTTTCGATGTACCTGCAATACCATGAGGAGTTGCCAAGATGCATATGAAACATTTGATTTTCTTGTCCCTGACCCTTCTTTTGGGTTGTGACCCCGCCCCAGCCCCGGTCGCCAAACCGCCCGTGACGACTCCTCCGCAGAAGATCACCGTCTCGTATACCAACCAACCGCAATGCAC
>JADFZD010000358.1 GCA_015232705.1 Magnetococcales bacterium
ATTTTCTTGCTCCACAGGTCAATCTCTCGTTTTTCGAGGATGCCCGCGGCCATCAGACCCCTGGTTTCGATACCGCCTGGCGCAAACAGCTCCTGGAATACTGGCACAAGACCGATCTGCCCAGACCGCATGACGGCGGGGTCTATTGGCAGACCCAAGGTCCTCGATTCGAAACACCGGCAGAAATCCGCATGCATCAACCCTTCGCCCATGTCGTCGGCATGACCGTGGCCTCGGAGTGCATCCTGGCCGCAGACCTGAAAATCCCCTACGTCGCCTTGTGTGTGGTCGATAACCTGGCCAATGGCCTGGATGAATCGCCGATCACCTTTTCGACCTTCAAGGAGCAGGTCAAGGCCAACGAGGCTACCCTGCTGCTCATCCTGGAAACCCTGCTGCTCTCACTCTCGCCCTTGCCATGAACCTCTTCATTCGCGACGCCCGCCTTCCGGATCAGACCGATCCGGTCCATATCAGCATCCAGGATGGCCGCATCCAAGCCATCGGAGCCGGGATCACCCTGACAGACCCGGATATCCCGGTTCTCGATGCCCATGGATTGGCCGCCACCCCCCCTCTGGTCAACGGTCATACCCACGCCTCGATGACCCTGTTCCGGGGATTCGGGGACGATATGCCTCTGATGCAGTGGCTTCAAACGCGCATCTGGCCCGCCGAGGCCAGACTCAATGAAGAGGATGTCTACTGGGGAGCAAGACTGGCCTGTCTGGAGATGATCCGCTCCGGTACCGTGGCTTTCGAGGATATGTACTGGCATTTTCACGGCATGGCCCGCGCGGTCGAAGAGAGCGGTTTGAAGGCGGGAGTAGGCGCGGTGATGATCGATGTCGCCGGCCCCGAGCAGGGCCAAGCCTGCCGCAAACTTACGGAAAAAACTTTCGAGGAGTCAAGCCGCTACTCGAATCGGGTGCGCTTCACCCTCACCCCGCACGCCATCTACACCGTAAGCCCCGAAAGTCTGCGATGGACCGCCGCTTTTTCCGAGCGCCATGACCTTCCGGTGCATATCCACCTCTCGGAGACCTGGCACGAGGTGGAAACCTGTCTGAAAAATCACGGTGTCCGTCCTGCCGTCCACCTGGATCGCCAGGGTCTGCTCACGCCACGCGTGATCCTGGCCCACGGCGTCTGGCTGGATGACGAGGAACTCGACCTGATCGCCGCGCGTGGCGCAACCCTCGTGACCAACCCGGTCTCCAACATGAAACTGGCCGTGGGTGGGGTTTTCCCCTTTGCCAAGGCCGCTGCCCGCAACATTCCCATCGCCCTGGGCAGCGATGGCGCGGCATCCAACAACACCCTGGATCTGTTCCAGGAGATGAAATTCCTGGCGCTGATCCAAAAACATGCCCAGCACGATCCCACTGCCCTGCCGGCCCACCAGGTGTGGGAGGTGGCGACCGGCGCCAAGGCACCCCAGTTGGGTCAATGCGCGCAACTGACCGTCGGTGCTCCGGCGGATCTGCTGCTGTTGCGCCACCACGAACCAGAAATGACCCCGGAACACGATCTGATCTCCAATCTGGTCTATTCGGCCACCGGTCATATCGTCGATACCACGATCGTCTCCGGGCGAATCCTGATGCAAAACCGCATGGTTCCCAACGAAGAGGAGATCCGTCGCGAAGCGCGCGAACGGGCACAGCGGGTATGCAGCCCTTGAACGTCGCAATCGAGCTGAAGATCAAACGCGGAGATGGCGCCTGGCCGACCCGCATCCACTTGAACGGCCAACCCGTCGGCGCCGATCGTGTCGCACTCGAAGGGGACTTGGCCACCCTCCGTCTGGTGGTGGATGGGGTTCGCCAACTCCTGCGCACGCCCGCAGCTCCCGCCATGGCCGATGACGCCATCCACGCCGCCGGCATCGAACTGTTTCATCTGTGGCTCGCCCCGGCATGGGACCAAATCCTCCAGGCGCTCCCGCCAGCCGGCCAGACCGTGACCCTGGCCATTGTCAGCGACGCACTGGAGATCCTGCTCCTTCCCTGGGAGGCGTTGCTGCCGCCGGCAGTCGAACCCCTGGGACTGGACATGACGTTTGCCATTCAACGCCGCGCCCTCG
>JADFZD010000359.1 GCA_015232705.1 Magnetococcales bacterium
GGAAAAGGGGGCATTTCTCCGGGCCAGTACCCCTATTTCGGGGGACTCTGGCGCTGGATAAGTCAGCCGCTCAAATTGGGCCGATGGAATAACAATCCTATCGGATGCGGCCTATGACTGGCTTGCGCATGAAGTCCTATTGAAGGAATGGGACGGGCTTGCGCACCGACATAAGCGATTAATCAGGCCATCCGCCCTCAGGGCGACAAGCTCTGCTTTCTATCTTCGGGAGGGTGACTATCCGGGGATCGTGAAGGGGGCGGCCTTTTCGCTGTGGTCGAAGAGGCGGTTGTCCGTGGAGAGCTTGACGAGGCAGAGTTCATCCTCCGGGCGATGAAAATGCTTGACGCCAAGGCGAAGCGCCTTGCCGAGTCTGAGGAGACGACTTTGGCGGCGATCATTTTCTAAGGAGCCGCCGCCCGAGGTGGATGGCGTCTGTACCTAGCCATGCGAGGCGCTAGCGATTTGAATCTCGGAGAAATTCGCCAAGACCATCCACCCCGACAGTGTCGGGCGCATCTTGAGGCGGAATGGCCTGAAGGCGCGGTCTGTCCACCCCAAGGCCGACGCCAAGGCGCAGGAGCGCCTTCAGAAAAAGGGCTCGCCGAAGCCAATCCCAGCAAGCGCATACGATGCAGTCCCATTTCGGAGTATGCAGAACGGATGGAATACCCCGCGCCGACATGACGGATAATCCCGCGATTGTAGAGATACCGATCCACCTGTGTTGCGGAACGGAACCCGAGCAGGCCAGCCGCCTCGGTCGCTGTGACGGACTTATCCGTACCGCACAGGGCGTCCCAGGTTTCGGCCTTGGGCTTCAGCACAGCAACTTCCTCGGCAACCCATGTCGAGTCACATCGAGTGCCGGATGGTTCAGACTCGTCGGATATGTTCCAGATTAAACGCACGACGCTTAAACCTGATTTTGCGGTTGCAGCGTAAGTTCGCACAGGTCGAGGTGCCGATCCGGTCGGTTCGCAATGCCGGTTTCGTATTCCCAGAGCCGGCAGTTATGGTGGAAGAGGCTCTTTCCAAGTCAAGGGAGAGAGGATGGTATGGCCATCATGATTTTTGCCCCATGCTCCCCGGCCGCTTTCCGGGATATTGGGCCAACTTTATTCAAATCTGACCAACATCCCGCAGAAACGGCAGATCTTCCAGACGCAGATGGATGCCGTCGTTGTCGTCGATGCGGAACCCCCGGCCGAGAAGGTCGGCGCAGGCATGGACGATATCGGGATCATAGCGGGTCCCCGCTCCCGCGGTTATCTCCGCCAGAGCCGCGTCCAGCCCCAGGGCGTCCCGGTACGGGCGGGCACTGTGGATGGCCTCGACCACGTCGGCAACGGTGATGATGCGGGCCTCGGCCAGGATGGCCTCGCCTTGAAGGCCACAGGGATACCCCGATCCGTCCAGCCTTTCGTGATGCTGATGGATCATCTCGGCGATCGGCCAGGGAAACTCGACGGCCCGGACGATACGGAAGCCGGCCTCGGGGTGGCTGCGGATGGTTTCCCACTCCTCCACGCTCAGATGCCCCCGTTCGTTGAGAATTCTCGACGGTACCGCGATCTTGCCGATGTCGTGGACAAGACCGCCAAGGAACAACCCGTCCAGGCGGTCTCGGGGCCAGCCCAGCGTGCGGCCGATCGCCACCGCCAGGGCAGCCACCCGCCGCTGGTGGCCGGCGGTGTAAGGATCACGCAGTTCAATGGTGGTCGAGACCGAATGCACGGTTTCGACCAGACTGGCCTTCAGGCGGCGGGAATATTCGGCGATCCTGCGCTCGGCATCCTTGCGATCGGTGATATCGCGCAGATAGGCGGTGAAATACGGGCTGTCCTCGGGATGAACGGGCAGGACGGTCAACTCGACGGGAAACTCCGTCCCGTCCGCACGCATCCCCGGCACCTCCACCCGCTGGCCCACCACGCCGCCCATGCCGGTTTCCACATAGTGCCGCAGCGCCCGCTCATGGGCTGGTCGCAGCCGCTCGGGAATGATCAGGTCCGCCAGATGGCGGCCGATGGCATCCTCGGCGCGATACCTGAAGGTCCGCTCGGCGGCATGGTTAG
>JADFZD010000035.1 GCA_015232705.1 Magnetococcales bacterium
CCAAAGCCTGGCTCTCCACGCACCAGCGATAGGGGGGCATGCCCCCGCGCGCAAAAAAGGTTGCACTGCCGTAAACATGCTCCTCGAAACCTGCCGGCAGACGATCCACCACCACGGAGATCCCTTCGGACTCCTCCACCTCCTGACACCCGGCCACAGCGCGCAACCCTTCGAGCGGCATGAACTCCAGGAGATCATCCAGATCGTCGGTGATATCGTCCGGTGTGTGGCGCGCATCAAAGGGGGGATTGGGAATACGCAGAGGCTGATCGATGCCCCCTGGTCGCTTGTCCGGCTGGCCATCGATCTGATTGACTCGACCATTGCGACCGTGACTCCAGAGCAAAAAGGCGATGTTGCCCTGCTTTTCCACCGTCAGTCGCGTCGTCGAGACCGTACAGAGGGCGTTCGGGATCGTCAGGTGGGCATCGAAGGCGTACTGGATGGGATTCAAGAAGCCGTCGAGCGGTCGCGGCAGGAGGGTGGTGATCTCCGAGGCGTCCGGCAGACGCGCGTGCGCGGCGATGAATCCGAACAGGGCGTTGCGATCGGCGCGCAGCGCGTCAACACTCTTTTGACGGCCTACGCTCTCCAAATTGGGCCACAGCAGCGTCAGGGTGGAGAGTCCCACCCCGATCACCATCAAAAAGAGCGACAAACCGATCAGACTGAAGCCGGCGGCAGGAGAGTTGCCGGATGTCGCACCGGCCTTGCACAGGCGCTGCTTGCAGATGACCACACGCCCTGACATGATTTTGCGCACCGGAGGGGTCAGGGGTTGATGAACAGGCTCAGACGCCGGCTGACCCGGTGCGCCTGACGATTGCCATCCTGCAAATGGACCACGAAATCATATGGGCCACCCTGGTCCGCGGCCACAAAGGGGGTCAGGCCGGCAATCGTCAAGGTGGCACCTGAAGACCAACGATCCTGGCACCCCTCAAAGGCGGCAACCGGGATCACTTCGGCATCGGCCATCATCTGCAGTTTTCCGGCTCGATCAACGTCGGGAAAGGCCACGCACCAGCCATACGGAGGCTTCCCTCCCTCCGGGGTGAGGGTCACGGTGCCGTAAGTCGCGCCGACATGCGCCACCGGCAGGGCGCTGACCAGGATCTTCAACCCCTGATTGCCGCATCCGGCAGCGGCCTGAAGTTCCGCCAGGGTCGCCCAGCCCACCAGATCGTCGGCCACCCTCTCCGCATAGACCGGCAGCGGATAGCGGCTCTCCGTATCGATGGCCCCGACCGGCTTTTCTGGTGCGGTGTGCCCGTCGTATCCCCGGCTCCAGACCACAAAGGCGACATTGGACACCTCGAAATGGCGCGAGCCGTCCGGTTTGAGCACCTGAACCGACAGGCGGGTATCATCGCGGCGGCACAGTTGGTTCATTTCGGTCAGGGAGGCGTCGTAGGCGTATTGCAGCGGATTCAACTGGGCATCCTGAACCGCGCTCACCACGCCGGCGTGGCGGATCTCTCCAGGCAGACTTTTGTGGGCTCCGGCAAAACCGGTCAGTGTTTCGACCGCCTGTTTGACGATGGTTTCGTTTTTGTTCTTGAGCGCCTGACGCATCGACGGCTCGTAGATCCCAACCCCGCCGGCGATGATCAAACCGATGATGATCATCACGATGGAGAGTTCGATCAGGCTGAACCCTGACTCCCAACGGTTCGGAGTTGTTCCACGAGAGGAATCATGGTGTTGCGTGAGAATCTTCATCGCTCACCCTGCCATGCTGTAGAGCGGCATGAACATGCCGACAAGCAGCAGCACGAACAGGCCGCCACCCAATACCAAGGCAATCGGTTCGATGCTTTTACCCAGGCTCTTCACCACATCATCCAGATGGCGGCCATACTCCTCGGCGGCAAAATTGAGCTGCACCGCCAACGCGCCGCTCACCTCACCGATGCCGATCAGGCGCACCACAAAACCGGGAAAGATCTTGGCCTCGGCAAAGGAGGCGCGCAGTCCAAGACCGTTCAACAAACCCGCGCGCACCTCGTGCATCTTCATCCGGTAAATCTCGTTGGAGAGAGAAGCGCTCAAGATATCGATGCTTTTGATGACATCCACGCCAGCATTCAACAGCAGGCTGAAATAGGCGGTGATGAAGGCGAGATTCGAGGCGTTGATGATCTTTTCGATGATCGGCAGTTTGAGCAGCACCGCATGCACTTGCCGGCGGAAGGGCAGCAGATGGCGCATGGCGCCGCGAAAGGCGAGGATCAGGCCAAAAAGGGCGAGCAGAATCGTGCCGATATGATCACGCAGAAAATCCGCGGTGGCGATGATGCCGACCGTCAGGGCGGGCAACTCCTTGCCGGTGGCCTTGAGCAGCGGCAGCACCATCGGCACCACGGCATAGAGCCAGAAGGCCATGGCCAGGAGAATCACGGTGAACATGATCGCCGGATACATCAAGGCCCCCTTGGTCTCGCGCACGATCTTGTCCACCTTGATCATGTGGCGCGAGGCATCCTTGATGGTGTGGTCCAGCGAGCCGGTCTCCTCGCCGATGCGCATCAGAAAAAGCGCGGTTTCGGGAAAGTAACGCTCCCATTTCCTGGCAGCCTCCGAAAGACTGGAGCCGGCGTGGATGCGGCTGACCAAATCGGTTCCCACCTTGGCGAGCGTGGGGTTGTCGTGGTCGGCCAGGGCTTCCTGGATCGCCGCCACGACCGGGATGCCCCCTTCGAGCATGATGGCGACGTTGTTCAAGGACTCGGCCATGGTGGCGACCTCGACACGGGTTTCGAAGAACCGTTCGAATCCCCCCCAGATGGCGCCCAACCACGCATGGAGCGGATTGGCGAAGACCACCGTGCCCCCTTGACGTTCCAGGTAGGCGATGGCGGATAGCGGGTTGTCGAAGGGGAGCTGGATCACCCCGCCCCGGACCTGGCCCTCGCGGGCAATCAACTTGTAATGAAAATAGGCCATGGGTGCCTCATTCTAGAGGCTGTTTGGCCATTGCCAAACAGCCGATGCGGACCAGGGATAGCCCGCCAAATTGCGAAGCAATTTGCGCGCGCCATTCGTATAGACATACGCGAGGCGCGCGTCAGGGGATTCCATGGAGGCATCACCTGACAGCCGATTCATGCGTCTCCGCGCCCTGACCCAACACGCGAATCACCTCTTTGACCGTGGTATGCCCGAGGATCACCTTGCGAACCGCGTTACGAAAGATGCTCCGGTGACCGGCCTGCAAGGCGACCCGTTCCAGGGTCTCGACATCGACATCCCGCCCGATCATGCCGGCCAGTTCGCGGTTGGTGCACAGAATCTCGTAGATCAGGGTACGCCCCATGTAGCCGCTGTGGTGGCAATCGGGACATCCCCGTCCGCGCCAGAGGGTCTCAAGGGTGGGATCTCCCAGATAGGCCCGTTCGCTGTCATCGGGGGTATAACTTTCGCGGCATCCGGGGCAGATCTTGCGCACCAGTCGCTGGCTGACCACCCCGCGCAGGGAGTCGGCAAGCATGAAATTGGGGATGCCCAGGGAGCGCAGACGCGGGATGGCGCCGAGGGCTGAGTTGGTATGCAGGGTCGAGAGCACCAGATGACCGGTTTCCGAGGCGGAAACGGCGGTTTGCGCGGTTTCGGTGTCGCGAATTTCGCCCACCAGGATCACGTCCGGGTCGTGGCGCAAAAAGTAGCGCACCGCGCTGGCAAAGGTGTAGCCGGCCTTGATGTTGATCTGCGTCTGACGGATCAGTGGGATGCGGTATTCGATGGGATTTTCGACGGTCAGGATATTCTTTTCGGTGAGATTCAGTTGTCTCACGGCGGCATAGAGGGTCGTGGTCTTGCCGGAGCCGGTGGGGCCGGTGAGGAGCACAATGCCGAAAGGTTCGTTGAAGATCCGGTTCAACAGCTCCATATCCTCGTCGAAGATCCCGAGCTGCCGCATGCTCATGAAATCCCCCTTGGCCGGGAGCAGACGCAGCACCAGATTTTCGCCGTAGGGGCAGACGGTCGAGGAGACACGAAAGTCGTACTGAGTGTTGAGAATGCTCTCGGAGAAGCTGCCATCCTGGGGCAGGCGCTGTTCGGCGATATCCATGCCGGCCTTCATTTTCAGGGTGGCGACCAGCCGTTTGAAGGTCAGGGGCAGGGCGAACTGGGCGCGCATCACCCCATCGACGCGGAAGGCGATGGAGATCGAACGATCCATGGGGCGGATGTGGATATCCGAGGCGCGGGATTTGACGGCCAGTTGCATGAGATGCAGCACGAAGGTGTCGAGCGGGCGCACACCGTCCCGATCCGCTGAAAGCTGCTGGATCTCTTTCTGGATCAGTGTTTCGACCGGGTTTTCCAGAAAGTGGTAGTAATACTGCACCGCGTTGATGATCTTGCTCTTTTCACCCTGGCGAATGCGGGGTTTGAGTCCGGTGGAGCGGGTGATGAACTTTTCCAGCCCTTCGACATCATCGGACCAGGTGGCGACAATCACCTCGCTGGCATCGGTATGATAGGGAAGAAACTTCTGGGTAAGACAGGCCTGCATGTTGAACAGCCGCAGGCTCTCCGGGGAGGGGCGTTTCTGGTCGATGTCCACGTATTTGCGGCCATCCTGATCGGCGATGGCCGTGGCGATGTCGTATTGGGAGATGAATCCCAACCGTTCGAGGATTTCGCCGACCCGCTCGCGCGTCACCTTTTGGTCCTGCAAGGCCAGATCGATATGCTCCGCATTGATCAGACCGCGCTCCTTGAGGAGCTCACCGATCTGCTTGGTGACCTTTTCCGATTCGGACATCGTCTTCCACCTCACCTCCTGGCGCCATCCCCAAGCCGCTTCCGCGACCGCCGCTTGACATCAAGCATAAACAATCACGTCACCTTTTTAAACCCTTCGTGCAAAATCACTCGATCCGCGTCAATTCGTCATGGTATATGGTTCCTGTGGGGTCGGATGATCCTGAAAGCTCTTCTCTTCAAGCCCCAATGACGCTTCGTGGCCGCATGCATCTTTTCTACTATCTGCTGTTGTCTCTGCTGATCCTGATCACCCTGCCGATCTGGATCTGGCGCTATATCACCACCCCCAAATATCGTGGCACGGTTTTGCGCCGTCTGGGCTGGATCCCCGCCGCCGAACAGGCGCCTGTCCGGGGTGGACCGCGCATCTGGCTGCATGCGGTCTCGGTGGGCGAGGCCATGGCTGCGCGCGCATTGGCCAGCCGCATCACCACCACCTTTCCGGATTGCGACCTGTTGGTCACCACCGTCACCCGCACCGGCCAACAGGTCGTGCGCGACAAGATCCCCGAGGCCCGCACCCACCACTTTCTCACCCTTGATCTGCCCTTCTGTCTCAATCCCCTGATCGCGGCAATCCGTCCCTCCCTGCTGGTCATCATGGAGACCGAGCTTTGGCCCGGGCTCTTTCGCCTGCTCGCCCGGCGTGGCATTCCCATCTGCGTGGTCAACGGTCGCATCTCGCCTCGCTCTTTCAAACGCTATCATGCCATTCGCTGGCTCACCCGCCGGCTGCTGGCCGACGGCAGCCTCTATCTCATGCAATCCCCAGCCGACGCCGAACGCCTCATCGCCATGGGTGCGCCGCCAGAACGCGTCCAGGTCACCGGCAATCTGAAATACGATCAGGCCCTCAGGCCCCCGGATCCGGCTCTGCTGCAACGCCTGGAAGCGCGTCTTTCCACACCTTCGCAACCGGTCTGGATCGCGGCCAGCACCCATCCTGGCGAAGAGGCGCTCCTGCTCGCCATCCATCGCACGCTGCTGAACCACCCCTTGTCTCCCCGTCTGATCCTGGTGCCGCGCCATCCGGAGCGAAGTGGCGAGATTCTCGATCTCATTGGCCAAAAGGGATTGACCTGCCAACGCTTTTCGCAGTTGACCGGGCAATGGGATGCCCCATTGCTGCTGGTCGATGAGATCGGCTGGCTGGCCGGACTCTACCGTCTGGCCCGACTGGTCTACCTCGGTGGGTCGCTGGTGCCACGCGGTGGACAAAACATGCTCGAACCGGCCTCCTGCGGTGTACCGGTGCTTTTCGGACCCCATGTCTTCAACTTCCGCGACATCGCCGCACAGCTCCTTCAGGCAGGAGGCGCGATTCAGGTGGCCACGGCCCCGGAGCTGGAAAGCCGGGTGATCGGGTTATTGGAGAGTCCGGAAACCTGCCAGCGGATGGGCGAGGCGGCACGCGCCATCATTCCCGCCAACGCCGGTGCCCTGGAGCGCACTCTGGAGGCCATCGGAGGGCTTTTGCCATCCCCCTACCCAGTGCGTGACATGACCGGGGGTGAGGATGACCTCCCGCCATCATGCACGTCGGAGCGGCGTTGATTCCATGCAGATGCTGCTCCCCTGGCTGCGCGGTGAACGGAGTCCGGATTCTCCCGCCATGCGCCTGCTTCTGGCCTTTCTGAGCGCCTTGGGACGACTGCTTGCCCTGTACCAGCGATGGCGCGTGAGGCGTTACCAGCGGGGTGTGAAGCATGCCTATCGCGCCCCTTGTCCGGTGATCAGCGTGGGCAATATCACGGTGGGTGGGACAGGCAAAACGCCGATGGTGATCTGGCTTGCCCGCAGGCTTCAGCAGTCGGGAAACCGGGTGGCGGTGGTCAGTCGCGGCTACCGGCAAAAATCGCCTGCCCGTGTGACGGTGGTTGCGGATCATGACCAGGTACGGCTCGCACCGCCCGAGGCCGCCGACGAGGCGGTGCTGCTGGCGCGTCTTCTGCCAGGGGTGGCCGTGTTGACCGGATCGGACCGGGCGGCCCTGATCCGTCATGCCACAGAGCGTCTGGGAAGCGACTGGATTCTCATGGATGACGCTTTCCACCGTCTGGACATTCAACGGGACCTGGATCTGGTATTGCTCGACGCCCGTCGCCCTTTTGGCAATGGCGCCCTGTTGCCGGGCGGAATCCTGCGTGAATCGCCCGAAGCGTTGGCCCGTTGTGATGCCTTGATTCTCACGCGCGCCGAACCATCGGAAGCGGTTTGCGACACCGAAAGAGTGCTCAACCTCCGGTTTCCCGGCAAACCGATCGTGACGGCCATCCATCGTCCGGTCTGTTGGGTCGCGGTTGACGATTCGGGCGCGTGCGTACCTTTGGAGGCGTTGACCGGGCCGGTCATGGCCTTTTGTGGTCTGGCGGCGCCCGAAGAGTTTCGACGCACGTTGGAAGCGTTGTCGCAACAGGTGGTGGGGTTTCACGCTTTTCCCGATCATCACGGTTTCTCGGCGGCGGATTTGACGGGTTTGACAGTGATGGCGCATCGCCGGGGTGCCGAGGTATTGGTCTGCACGGAGAAAGACGCAGTCAAGCTGGACGGGTTGCCGGTGGAGATGCCGATCCTGGCGTTGCGTGTGGAGATGGCCTTTTTGAAGAATGGGGCATGGTTGGCGTCGCGGTTGGATGCGGTGAGGAGGCAAGAGGTCTGAGGGGCTGAAGTGCCCTTGTGGGATGGAAGCAGACCTTCACATCCCTGAGACACGGCAGAGATCACCCCGGATCCACAGAAAATTCGGGACGAAATGAGGTTCGACTGCGTGAGACTCACAACAGATCAAGGATTCAACGGTCATCATCGGGCAGCTTGGTTCCCGCGATGGGGTCGTGGCGCACCCGAACATGACATTCGAGACTCACCCGCGCGCCACGGGAGATATACCCAAAAAGCCCGCGCCTGCGGAATCTCTCGCACGGTTGACAATGGCGGGCGTCAGGTGATCTCCTTATCGCTCCGGCACGCACGCCGATGAGAGAGGATGCGACCAATGCCGTTCATCCTGTCATTTTGGTGCTCTGGGTGCTCAAAAAATGGGGGGTGCTGGACCCTCCCGGTCGTTCGATGTGGCATCAGGTGGGACGTTGGGATCCTCTGCGCACCTGCGACGCCTGAACCCACCCCGGTGTGCGCTTGTCCTCTCCCGTCCTCCAAGATGGGCAAACTCGATGCATTGCGCGCGATTGGCAAGAGGTTGTAATCTGGACGATCGCTGTTTGATTCACGCTTTGCCGGGCGCGGCGCGCCGATGGTCGCAAGGCGTGAGATGGACAAGGTTTTTGGGATGGGATCCGTTTGTTTTCAAGGAGTTTTGAATGTCTCTGAAAAATCGCATCATCCTGGTCACAGGGGCCGGTTCCGGCCTGGGAAGGGCGGTTTCGATCGCCTGCGCCAGAGAAGGTGCCCATCTCTTTCTGCTGGGCAGTCGCGTCAAGACCCTCAAGGCGACCGACGATCTGATCCGCGCCAACGGTGGCGAGGCCGGGATCGTCCCCTTGAATCTGGAGAGCGAGCTGCACCGGATTCCCGAGGTGGCCAAAGCGCTGTTCGAGCGCTTCGGTCGGCTGGATGTGCTGATCCATGCGGCAGCCCAGATCGGACCGCGCACCCCCATGGAGCTGCACTGCCCGGCAGACTGGGAGACGGTGCTGCGGGTGAATGTCACGGCCCCCTTCTTTTTGACCCGCGAGCTGATGCCCCTTCTCAAAAACAGCCAGGCCGGCAGGGTGCTCCAGATAATCTGCCGCGAAGCCCACGAGGCCACCCCCTTTCGCGGCTCCTATGCCGCCTCCAAGGCGGCCCTCTGGCAGATGACCCGCTGCTGGTGCGCCGAAACCCCCAACAGCCCGGTGCGCATGGTAGCCGTGGATCCCGGTCCCATGGCCACGGCGCTGCGCACCAAAGTCTTTCCCGGCGAGGATCCCGCCACCCTCCCCACCCCGGAGAGTGTCACCGGCATCTTTCTGAAGCTCGCCGATGCCAACTTTCAACCCACCCACGGGGAGCTGTATCACCCTTGATGGACGGGGAGAACAGGTGCGCTTTGCCCACAGGGCCGCGCTGTTTTGGATGAAAGACTGGCCAGACTTGCCGAGTCACGGCAGATGGATGTATAAAAAATGATAACTTGAGGAATATTTTTCGCTCTGCCCGCGCAGCACCCGTCGCAGGGTGCCGGCAGGAAGCGGGCGGTGGCCGTATGCCGGGGCCTGGGCGCCGATGGCGCGCAGGGCGTGCAGGAAGGCCAAGGCTGAGGAATATTCGGTGGGATGGCGCTCCTCGGAGAGGAGGGCGTTCGGCGGCAGATGCGCGCGCCAGGTGGCCAGGCTCGGATAATCGTGCAGTCCGTGCGCCACCCCATGGGCCGTACAAAGGGCGCGCCACTCGGCGAAATTGGCCTCCCCGAGCGTGGAAAAGCTGAGCCAACCGCCCGGATTGAGCAAATCCCGGCAGCGCGCCACGCTCTGCAAGGGGTGGGCGAACCACTGCCAGGCGAGATTGGCGCAGATCAGGTCGAATCCGGGTCGCACGGAGGGCGCCTCGCCATCCATGGCGACAAACCGCAGGCGCGTCTCTCCCGCAAGATGGGCGCGCGCCACGCGCAGCATCGCCAGGGACCGGTCGCTGGCCAGAATCGTGGCCCTGGGATAGAGGCGCGTCAGATGTCGGGTCAGAAGTCCCGTGCCACAACCGATCTCCAGAATTCTCGGTGCCTCGGGCAGTGAAAGCCCGGCCACCCCCTCGGCCAGGCGCGCCGCCGCATGGGCTTGGGGTCCGGCGTGTTGTTCGTACCGGGAGGCGACCGCGTCGAAGTAGGCCACGATGCGACGCCCGCCGTTCATGATGCGCTGGCTTGCGCGAAGAAGTCGATACGCTCGGCGAGCGCTTCGGGTCGGGTCAGGGGCAGAAGATGACCGCCAGAAGGCCACCAATCCAGTGTCGTGGCGGCGCCTGGCTGAAACTGTCGAGAAATCATCTCTGGTGTCACCACTTGGTCATCCTGGCTGGCGATGACCAAAAGCGGCTTTTCCCAGGTCAAAAGCAGGGCGCGGGTGTCCCATTCGGCCAGCCAGGCGAGTCCCAGGGTCAGGGCTTGGGGATTCAAAGTGGACGGCAGGGTAAGCGGAGTATCCAGACCGCCTTGGCGTTGGAAATCCCTCAGGACGGATTGGGGATCGACCGACAAACGGGCGGCCATGCGCTCCAGAATGCGGGGTGCAACACCTTTGGGAAAATCCGGCGCGCGTGTAAAGCGGCAGAAGCCGTTGATGGCCACCAGACCCAAACAGCGGGCGGTCTGTTCCGGGTGGTCGAGCAGATAGCGCGTCAACCAGAGAAAACCCAGCGAATGACCGATGGCGATGAAATAGCCCTCGGACGGGAGTGCGTTATCGGCATGGCCATGGAACCCCAGATCCAGACAGCGGGTTGGCCACGCCTGAAGTCCGCGGCGTGTCGGACGCCAGACGCCAGGACCAAAGCCCCAGCCATGGACCAGTACAAGGGTCGCGGGCAAATCGGACTGAAGGGTGATTTCAGCTCTCCAACGGTTGCAGGGGTCTGTGGACCTAAGGTCCACGGTGGAGGTTCGGCGGCAAAGCCTCCGAGGATTTATCCCTTTTTGCTTTGAGCTTTTGGCGCGCTCTTAAAAAAAGCGATTTTCACGTTTCTTTGTGAGCATCGCTTGCGCGCAGCCTTGGAAGAGGCGTTGTTTTGCGACGTTGGCAAAACAACGCCTCTTCGCCTTGCCTCTAGCAGGCCACCGAAGGTGGCAACACGGCCGCGAGCCATTCGTTCTGCTTCGTTGCCCAAATGTGACAACGAGGCAGGGCACACCAAAAACGCGCGCTTGCGCCATTTTTCGCAGATTTTCAGATGGGGGGAAGCCCCCCCTTTCCGTAGTCCTCTCTTTCGGGAGTTCCCTGGAAAGGCGCGCGAAAGGCACAGGTAAAAACC
>JADFZD010000360.1 GCA_015232705.1 Magnetococcales bacterium
ACAATCTGTCTGGCGTCAAGCCGGTGATCCATTGGATCTCTTTGGTGCCGGAACGCAACGGGCAGGGGGAGATCATCGGCGCCATTGCCTTTGGTCGGGACGTTACCGTCAAGAGGGAGACAGAGTATCGTCTGCGGCATGTGGTGGACCATCTGCCGGGTGTGGCCTGCTCGCTGAAACGCAAGGCGCATGGTGATCTGTGCATGCCTTTTGCCAGCGAGGGGATCGAGGCGCTGTGTGGATGCACGGCATCTGAGTTGTTCGATACCTTGACCCCGCTGTTCCAGCGCATGGGTGATGAAGAGGTTTGGCGTCTCAAGACCGCCTTTCAGGCGTCGGCGCAGTTCAACACGTTGATGAACGAGGAATTCGGTCTGCGGTTGACCGCATCGGCACCACAGCGTTGGTTGCAACTGAAAGCGGCCCCGGAGCGTTTGCCGGATGGCAGCCTGACCTGGAATGGTCTGCTTCTGGACGTTACCGAGCGCAAGCAGGCGCAGTTGCAACAGGAGTTGTTGGGATATGCCATCGATGCGGCATCGGATGGCGTGCATCTGGTCGATGCCAGAGGGAGGATCCGCTATGCCAATGCCGGTTTTTGCCGGGTTCTGGGCTATGACGCGGATGAGATCTTGCAGTTATCCCTGTCGGAGATCGACCCCGATTTTACTTCGCAGCAGCATATGTCGCTGGCAGAGACCTTGAAAAAGGGTGAGGTCCATTGCTTCGAAACCCGGCATCGCCGCAAGGATGGTCACATTTTTCCGGTGGAGATCATCGCCACCCCGATTCAGTACGGAGGGGATTTGTACTCTCTGGCCATCGCTCGGGATATCTCCGAACGCCAACAGATGATGGCTCTGCTGGCGCGAAGTGAAAAAGAGTTTCGCACGCTGGCCGATAATCTTCCGGATCATGTGATTCGGTGGGATGTCGAGGGGCGCGTGCAGTACCTCAACGAGACCAATATCCGGGTCATGGGACATATCCGTGATGCCATGGTCGGCACAAAATCAGAAGAGCCGTGTCCAGATGGGCGGTTCGCGTCCATCGATGCTGCCGTTATGCGGGTGGCGGTCAGTGGTCATCCGGAAAATCTGATGCGCCAGCCTGTTCAGGTGCAGGGATCCTGGGAACTGCACGATATCAAACTGGTGCCGGAGCGCGATGCTTCCGGGCAGGTGATCGGGGTCTTGGGCATCGGGCGCGACATGACGGAACTCTACCACCTTCAGGAGTCCGTTGCCGAGCGCGAACTGGAATTCCGCAGCCTGGCCGAGAACTTGCCTGACTTCATCGTCCGTTACGACCGGGCATGTCGGGTGGTCTATGTCAATCCCAAGCTTGGGAGGGTGTTGCAGAAAGTTCTTGGGCGTTCCATTGCGGGGGAGACTCCGAACGAAACCTGTCCGGACGGCATTTTCAGCCAGTATGATGCCGCGCTCCGGCGGGTGCTCGCCACCGGGGAGATGGAAGATCTGGAAATCATGCCCAGGGATGAGAACAACAACATCCAGTTCCACTTGATCCGCATGGTTGCCGAGCGGAATCCCGCCGGCGAGGTGACGGGCGCATTGGCCATTGGCCGGGATGTCACCGCCAGTCGTGAGGCGCAGAACCGACTGAACCACATTGTGGACAACCTGCCGGGAATGGCCTTTTCACTGCATGTGACGCCCGAGGGAGAGGGGGGCATTCATTATGCCAGCTCCGGCCTGGAACATCTGTTTGGTTTGCAAGTTGCCGAGGTGCGCCACGACCTGACACCGATTTTTCAACGGATCCATCCGGAGGATCGGGGCAGGGTGTCGGAACATCTGGTCGAAGCCGGACGAAATCAACAGCCGTTGCAAACCGAATTTCGCATCTGCCGTCCCGATTGTCCGGTGAAGTGGCTGGAACTCCGTTCGGTGGTGGAGCGGCAGTTGGATGGACATGCGATCTGGTATGGTTTTTTGCTGGATATCTCGGTGCGTCGCAAAGCCATCGAGAAGTTGGAGGAGACGCTCGACTTCAATGAAAAGTTGTTGCAGGTGATGCCGGATCCGGTGTTTGTCAAGGATCGTCAAC
>JADFZD010000361.1 GCA_015232705.1 Magnetococcales bacterium
GGAAACGACTCCCACGAAGGCGGCGCGCAGCGCATTTTCGCAAAAGACGCAAAAAATACTTCTTTTGAAGAGCGCGCTAAAGTAAAAACCCTGGGATATGAATCTCCCTGACCCTCTCTTTATTTTACCCGTAAAAACGACACATTCCAAGCTGGGTGCGGTTTAGGTGACCGTTCGCAACTGCTGGATCAATGATCATGGCAAAAAGGCCTTCAGACACGCCGCAACACCGCGAGCAATATCATACAGGTCAGCATGTGAACCGCACAGGGGCGTCGCAACGCCGTATCAAAGGCGGCTGACATACTTGAGTCAATACGCCCATGGACCTCGAAAAAAATCATGCTGAAGAAGTGCAACCTTAAGTTTCAGCCATTTTTCATGAATCATGCGTTACCAGGATCAACCCTAAACCACGGAAGAGAACGATCATGAAAACCGACAAGAAGATTCGCATGGTTCAAAAATCACTGCGATTTCCCGATTCCCTGGCCGAATGGCTCAACGACAAGGCAGAATCAGAACGCCGCTCCTTCAACCAGGTGGTGATCATGACCCTGGAACGGATGCAGGAAAAAGAACAGGCCAACTCGAACGAGGCGTGACGGCTGTGGACATGCCACGCAACCACGCTCCGGAATGGTCCGCAATGCACGATGGGCCTCCAGCAGTCAAAGGTCCGGAGAGCGATAGAGTCAGGTCACATTCCGAACGCAAAACCTCCGAAACTTGACACCATGATCCAAGATCCGGCCGTTGCGATCGTTCACTTGTGACAACCTGTGATCATTATTGAAAATATCAAGAAAGCATAATGCCAAACAGGATCGCTTTGGTTTCATATCATGCACCACAGAACCCCATATGTTCGTCCATGCCATCCTTCGCAACCGCCGGATCCAGGTTCAACCAGGAGAAAGAAGATGCCCTACCTCCCATACGCAAGAGACACCGATGAAGATACCCTTTTCCCCGATGCGCTGATCTTGCGCCGGGCGATGATTCACGGAAGCGACGGTCCCCTTCGTCCCCGCACGCGCGGATGGCGCGCGCCGCATCTGCCCGGAATGCCACTCTGCTGGCGGGAAAGCGATCCAAACATGCCGAATTGGGATGGTTCGTTCGCTTCGAACGGCGGATGATCGGACGGCAGAAGAGTCGGAACCTCAAGCCCGTACTCACCGTGGGATCAGGGATGATGGGCGGTCGTTGAGGTGCGGTTTGGCTCGGGAAAGACGATTACCGAGCCAGCCCCGCAGTGCAATTTGGGAGCAAAAGCCGGCTTTTCACGATAAAGCCGGTCCTCTTCGAGAAACTGTGTGATCTCCTCCGGTGGTACGGGTGGACTGAACAGAAACCCCTGCACCAGATCGCACCCCAGCGAGCGCAGAAACTCCAGTTGGTCCGGGTCCGACACCCCTTCGGCGATCACCTGCAAGTTCAGGTTCTTGGCCATGGAGAGGATCGTCTTGGTGATCGCGGCATCGTCCGGATCGGTGATGACATCGCGCACAAAAGCGCGATCGATCTTCAAGGTGTGGATCGGAAAACGCTTCAAATAGCTCAGGGAGGAGTAGCCTGTGCCAAAATCGTCGATGGAGAGTTGCAGATTCATCTTGCGCAAGGTCTGCAATGTCATCACCGTCTCATTGGCATCCCGCATGAACATCCCTTCGGTCAACTCCAACTCCAGGTAGCTGGCATCCAGGCCGGTATCATTCAGAATGGTGGCCACCTTGTTGGGCAGATCGCGATTCTGGAACTGACGCGCCGAAAGATTCACCGCCATGCGGATCGGTTCAAACCCCAGATCCTGCCAGTTCCGGTTCTGCCGGCAGGCGGTACGCAACACCCATTCGCCAATCGAAACGATCAGATCGCTCTCCTCGGCAATCGGGATGAAGTTGACCGGTGACACCAATCCCATCTCCGGACTCTGCCAACGCACCAGGGCTTCGACCCCCATCAGGCGACCGGTGGCGACATCCATCTGCGGCTGGTAGAGCAAAAAGAGTTCGTCACGCTCAAGGGCCAGACGCAAACCATTCTCGATGGTCATACGCTT
>JADFZD010000362.1 GCA_015232705.1 Magnetococcales bacterium
AAAAAAGAGGGTCTGGGAGATTCATCACCCAGGGTTTTGACTGTAGCGCGCTCTTCAAAAAAGGCATTTTTCGCGTCTTTTGCGAAAAATGCGCTGCGTGCCGCTTTTGTGGGAGTCGTTTCCGTTTTTTGGAAACGACTCCCACATCTTGCACGCGGCCTGTTGAAAAACGACGTATCCCGTGATGGGTGCGGTTTGACGTCATAAAAACCAAAGTCCAAAAGGCTTCGCCCTTGGATTCCACCAGGGGCTCCTGGACCCCATCACCTGTGAGACCATCACGCCTTTTCGGCATTCTCCCGCATTGTTCGCATCACCACCCCATAATCCGGCTGGGAAAAAATCGCTGACCCTGCCACAAAAACATTCGCACCCGCCTTCACCGCAGCCTGAATGTTCTCCGGCTTGATCCCTCCATCCACCTCCAGCTCTACCTGCAAACCCCGATCGTTGATCATGCGCCGTACCGTCTGAATCCGCTGCAACGTATACGGAATAAAGGATTGACCTCCGAATCCGGGATTGACGCTCATGATCACCACCATGTCCAATAACGACAGGACATTGGCGAGATTGCACAACGGCGTGGCCGGATTCAAGGCCAATCCCACCTTGCAACCCAACTCGCGAATCAGATTCAAGGTGCGATCCAAATGATGGGTCGCCTCCGCATGCACCGTGAGTATCGATGCACCCGCCTTGACGAAATCCGGAAGGTATACATCGACCGGAGAGATCATCAAATGCACATCCAAAGGCTTGGTGGCAACTCCGGAGATCGCCTTGACCACCAACGGTCCAATGGTGAGGTTGGGCACGAAATGACCATCCATGACATCCACATGAATGTAATCCGCGCCAACCTGCTCCACAGCGCGAATCTCTTCACCCAGACGGGCAAAATCAGCGGAAAGAACCGAAGGGGCGATCTTGATCATCGACGTTGAGCCATCCTCTGCAAACGGGCAATACGCTCCTCCATGGGAGGATGCGTGGAGAAAAGACCCGCCACCATCCCTCCGGACAGCGGCGATACAATGAACAGATGAGCCGTGGCCGGATTCTGCTCGGCAGCAGCCAACGGAACACGCTGGGAACCAAGCTCCAGTTTATGTAGCGCCGAGGCCAGCCACAATGGATTGCCGCACAAACGCGCTCCGCCCTCGTCCGCACCATACTCCCGCGAACGGGAAACCGCCATCTGAATCAACATCGCAGCCAGAGGCGCAAGAAACAGCATGAGGATCTCCCCAAGAAAACCACGCCCGCCTCCCTCCTCCTCATCGGATCGACTGGACGAGAACAGTCCGGCAAAGTTGGCCAATGTGGTGATCGCACCCGCCAACGTGGCTGTCACCGTACCAACCAGAATGTCCCGATGCTGCACATGGGCCATCTCGTGCGCCATCACCCCGGCCAACTCCTCGCGCGTCAGAATGCGCAGAATCCCGGTGGTGGCCGCAACCGCCGCATGCTCAGGATCCCGTCCGGTGGCAAAAGCGTTGGGGGAGGGGTCGTCAATGACATAAACGCGCGGCATCGGCAATCCGCCACGCTGTGCCAACTGCTGAACGATGCCATACAGATCGGGCGCCTGAGACGGCCCGACCTCAATGGCATTGTACATCGACAAAATCGCCTGATCCGAATTCCACCAGGCCCAGAAGTTCATCCCCGCCGCAAAGATCAACGCCAACATCATGCCCTCACGCCCTCCCATGAGGTGGCCGATGCCAAGAAACAGTCCGGTCAAGAGCGTCAGCAACATCAGAAAGCGAAAGTGATTCATCGTCAGTCTCCCGCATGTATTTTTAAAATGGAATCAAATTGTTGAGCGCAATTTCATGAGCCATACCGATGGTTCATGGGAAGAATCGCAAGCAACCCTACTTAACCTTACGGGGAATGAGGCTTTTTCCCGACCCTCCAAATGGACAACAGGTTGCATCGGTTGAGCATTCGCAACGCCGGATCGAAGTTGAACCTGGATCCGGCAGTTGCGGGCAATCACCTGCGGCAATCTCTTGATCCATCTGGCAAATCGGAAGAAAGCCTCATTACCAA
>JADFZD010000363.1 GCA_015232705.1 Magnetococcales bacterium
GCTATTCTGCCCTTACACTCCATAAGGGCGGCTATCAGTATGTCGGACAATATCCAGACTAAGGTGCGCAGCGACGCCGAGCAGTTGGTTCGGGAGTGCCTTGCCGCCAACCCCGTAGTGATCCTGGGCAGCGGCGCATCCGTAGGCTTGGGGTTGCCCACCATGGGGCAGTTGGCGGAACGTATCGTTGAAGAGGTCGGCAAGCTGGGTCTAGACCCGGCGAAGTGGACGGTTCTTTTCGACGCGTGGCAGGTCGGCGAAGGGCTTGAGGCTGCGTTGAACAAGGCGCAGTTGGACGAAGCGTCGCCCCTGTACGCCGCGATCGTCGATTCCGTCTGGAAGATGGTCGCCTGGCAGGACGTCATGGCCTTCGAAAAGGTTCGTGCCGGGCACGTCCTCCCCCACGCCAAGCTCTTCAAATATCTGTTCGGCAGCTCGGCGCGCAACGTCACTGTCATCACCCCCAACTACGACCGCCTGGCGGAATATGGCGCCGACCAGGGTGGTTTCTGCCATCGCAGCGGCTTCGTGGGTGCCTATCTCCGAACCTGGCAGGGGCCGACCCATGCGCCCCGATACCTGCGCGGCGATGTCCGGCAAGAGGATCGCACCGTCGATCTGCTGAAGGTCCACGGATCGCTGGACTGGTTCCGCGCGGAGAAAGATCGGGATGCGATCGGCCTGCCAGTCCATGCTTCGGCCGAAGACAACCTTAAGCCCCCCACCGGCATGCGTCCGGTCATCGTGCCCCCGGCCAAATTCAAATACGCCCAGACCCATTTCGAGCCCTACCGCTCGCTGATGACTGAAGCCGACCGGGTGATCAAGAAAGCCGAGGCGTTTCTCGCCATCGGCTTCGGCTTCAACGACGATCATGTGCAGGACCACCTGACCCGGGCCATGCGTGACCGGCCGAAACCGTTGGTGATGGTCACGAAATCCCTGACCGACATGGCCAAGAAGGCGCTGGAGGATGCGTCGAAATCCCTGCGCTATTGCGTCCTGACGGAGGGACAACCGGGCACCACCATGGTCTACACCGACGAGCACCGTACTGGCGTGGAGATCGAAGGCATCGACGCGTGGTCCTTCGACGGCTTCGCCAACGAGTATCTGTGATGTCGACGGTGAACCTGTTCCATCTGCGCGACGGCGATGCCTTCGGCAGTGTGCTCACCGTCGATACCGGGTCGGTGGTCGTTCAGGTGTTCGACGCCGAGACCCTGCGCCGGCTCCATGTGCACCGCCCTGTCCTGCTGCAAGGGCGGCCCGGCCGCAGCCTGATCGGCATCATCACCCGCATCACCCGCAAGATACAGGTGGCCGAGGATGACGGCACCGAAGCCGTTCCCGAGATTGTCTCGGTCGATTCCGTGGAAGTCGGGCTGATCGGAACGCTGCACAACAGGGGTGGGGACCGCCCACCCCGCTTCCGCCGCGCCATCGAGACAATCCCCGAGATCGACGCGCTGTGCTTTTCGTTGGAAGGGGACCGCCTGTCCACTTTCATGCGCGCGGTGTCCGAGGTCAGTGAGAAGGACGGCCATCCGCTGTTGCTGGGCCGTTATGCCCTGGACCCCTCGGCCGATGCCTTCCTCAACGGCGACCGCCTGTTCCAGCGCCACGCTGCCATCGTCGGCAGCACCGGCTCGGGCAAGTCCTGGACCACTGCCCGCCTGCTGGAGCAGGTCGCCGAACTCCCCAACGCCAACGGCATCGTCTTCGACATCCATGGCGAATACAGCACGCTGAAAGGGGATGGCTTCCGCCATCTGCGCATCGCCGGCCCTGGCGACTTGGGCGCGCCTGAGGATGACGTCCTGTTCTTGCCCTATTGGCTGTTGGGGTACGAGGCGCTGAGGTCGCTGCTGGTGGACCGCAGCGACCAGAATGCGCCGAATCAATCCATGCTGCTTGGGCGAATTGTGCGAGAGGCGAAGGAGGACTTTCTGAATGAATCAGGGCGCAACGACTTGCTTGCAGCCTTTACCGTGGATAGCCCAATCCCGTTCCTGATTGAGCCAAAGGAGAAGAGCCATCCCCAAACCGTGCTGTCAAAGCTCG
>JADFZD010000364.1 GCA_015232705.1 Magnetococcales bacterium
CGCGCATCCCTGCCTTACACCGAACTCTTTGTGCTCCACGATGGCCAAATCATGGCCAGCTCCCTCGGACACACCTCGATCCCATCCGAACCCCTGCTCTATTCGACCTTCTGGAACAAAAACCAACGGTTCGATCAGGTGGCCATCCCCTGGCGCAAGAACGATCCCGAGAGTCCTCGCCTGGTGATCCGCCATCTCACCGAATCGCTCTTTACGGTGGAAGAGCTTCTGATCGTCGGCGTAACGCTGTTTGCGCTGATCTCCTGGCTCTTCTGGAAAAGCTTCGGCTCCTGGATCATCCGCATCACGCGGCGCATCAATACCCTGGGATGGGTGGCCGAGGCCTTCTCCAAGGGGCTGGATCTCACCCCGGAAATCCGACAAGCCCTGCAAAGCGCGCGCGACAAAAGCCAGGATGAGGTCACCATGGTCGCCGATGCCATCGCCATCGCCCAGGAGGTGGTCGCCAGAGAATTGAATGGTCGCCTCGAAGCCCAGGCCGATCTGCGCCGTATGAGCAGTCACAACCAACTCCTGCTCGAAGCCGCCGGCGAAGGGATCTACGGACTGGACCCCACCGGGCGCACCACCTTCATCAATCCGGCAGCCGCACGCATGATCGGCTGGGATCCCGAGGAGATCATCGGCTCCTCTCTGCACGACCGGGTCCATCACACGCATGCCGATCAGTCACCCTATCCGCGTCACGAATGTCGCATCTTTGCGGCGATCCGCCTTGGTGAAATCCAGGTGGTCAACGATGAACTGTTCTGGCGCAAGGATGGCACCGCCTTCCCGGTCGAGTACACCTCCACCCCTATCCTCGATCAGGGGGAGATTCGCGGCGCGGTGGTGGTCTTTCGTGACATCTCGCAGCGGCTGCGCGCCGAAAAGCAGGCGCGCGACTACCTGACCTTTCAAAGGGTCATCAACGGCCTGCACGAAATCTCCTACCATCGCGTGCCTCTGGACGAACTTCTCGACCAGGCGCTGGCCTTCATCCTGTCGGTGCCATGGCTGACGATCCAGGCCAAGGGGGTGATTTTTCTCAACGATCCGCATACCGACACGCTGGTGATGTCCGCCCACCTGGGACTCAGCCCCCCTCAGCTCACCCTGTGCGCCAAGGTTCCCCATGGACGCTGTCTCTGCGGTCGCGTGGCCCTGTCCCGTCAACCGCTGCATGCCTCACGGGTGGACGACCGACATGAGATCACCTTTCCGGGAATGACCCCCCATGGCCACTTCGCGATCCCGATTCTCTCCGGGGATCGCCTGCTCGGCGTTCTGACCCTCTATCTGGCCGAAGGCCAGAAACACAACCCCGAAGAGGAGATGCTGCTCATGGCCATGTGCCAGACCCTGGGCAGCATGATCGAGCGCAAGAACCTGGAAGAGTCCCTGCGGCACCAGAACCTCTCCCTGGAAGAAAAAGTCCGCGAGCGCACCAGCGAACTGAGCACCCATCTCTCCACCCTGAAAAGCACCCAGAATCAGTTGATCCAGTCCGAACGACTCGCGGCCCTGGGCGGACTCGTGGCCGGCATCTCCCACGAGATCAAAACCCCGGTGGGCACCAGTTTCACGGCTGTGACCTATCTGGAAAGCGAATTGAACAAATTTCTCGCGATCTACCGCAACGGATCGCTTTACCGCGAGGATCTGGAGGCCTTTCTGGATAACGTCAGCGAGGCGTCACGGCTGATCCAGGCCAATCTTAAACGGGCCTCGGATCTGATCTTGAGTTTCAAGCAGGTGGCCGTGGATCAGACCAGCCAGGAAAAACGGCGCTTTGATCTCAAGGAGTATCTCGACGAAACGGTCTTCACCCTGCGCCCGAAGCTCAAGAACGCCCCGCATCGGGTTACCGTTTCCTGTCCGACAGGCATCATGCTCCATTCGTTTCCTGGAGCCATCTCCCAGATCGTGGCCAATTTCATTCTCAACGCTCTGGCCCACGCCTTCAGACCGGACCAGGCGGGAGAGATCGACATCGAGGCCGGTCTGCTCGACCCTGCCACGGTTTTTCTGTACTATCGGGACAACGGTCAGGGCA
>JADFZD010000365.1 GCA_015232705.1 Magnetococcales bacterium
TCCCGCGCGACTTCGTCCATCGCCGCAAGATGGGTTTCGGCATCCCGGTCCATGACTGGATATCGGGGCCGCTGATGCCCCTGATCCAAGATACCCTGCACAGCCCGAATGATCCCGTATTCGACGTGGTGCGCCGCGATGTGGCACGCGACGTGGTCGACCGTTTCATGGCCGGCGACACCTACGGGTCGGGACAGATTTGGGTACTGATGATACTGATGATATGGTTCGAGCGGACGCTTGCCGGGCCCATGCCGACACACAACCTTGAAAGTCGATCCTGAGATGGCGCGCATTCTGATTTCCGGCGCCGCCGGCTTCTTAGGTGGGGCACTGGTGCGTCACTTGGCGGGCTCGCATGATGTGTGGTGTCTGGCCCGCCGCCCCGGCCCCAAATTGCAGGGCGTGACCTGGGTCCCCCATGACCTTGCCTGCGGTCGCCTGCCCGAAGGACTGCCCGACCGCATCGACGCCATCGCTCATCTGGCCCAGTCCAAACGCTTCCGCGAATTCCCCGACGGTGCCGCCGATATGATGGCGGTCAACGTGGCAGCCCCCTTGTATCTGGCCGATTGGGCGCGGCAAGCCGGTGCTCGCACTTTTGTGTACGCCTCTACCGGCGGGGTCTATGCGCCCTCGGAAGCGGCATTGTCGGAAAGTGACCGCGTCGAAGCGGTAGGCCCCTTGGCCTTCTACTGCGCAAGCAAGCTGGCTGCTGAAATGTTGCTGTCCCCCTTTGGCGATTCTTTTGCCGTGGTTGTGCTGCGGCCATTTTTCATTTACGGGCCAAGCCAACCCGCCGACATGCTGATGCCCCGCTTGGTCCAGCGTATTCGCAACGGCGAGCCCCTGACCCTTCAGGGCAGTGAGGGGATGCGCTTTAATCCCATCCATGTTGAAGATGCCGCCCGGCTGACCGCACTCGCCCTGAATCTCGAACGCGGCACCGTCTTGAACTTGGCTGGCCCCGAGGTCACCACCCTGAAACGGGTCGGCGAAACCCTGGCGGCAGGACTTGGGGTCGCGCCACTCTTCATTACCGAGCAGGGGAAAACTCCTCCCCATCTGGTCGCCGACACCCACGCCATGACCCAAACTCTGGGAAACCCCGCCATCGGCCTGGAAGCGGGCCTTGCATCCCTTTGGCAAAAAACCTGATTTCCGTCGTGGGTCTCCGATGGGCGGTGCGAAAATAGGGAACCGCTTTTCCCGTTGAAGCGGGTATTCACCTTGGCGATATTCTGGCTATAGCCTATGGTGCCCCAAGGCAGGCCCATGTGGCGCCGAACCAATCATCCGTACTCTGCTCGCTCCCATGCGGCACCTGACGAATGGAAGGGAATGATGATCAGACGCTTAATCCTTGCCGTGGTCCTTGGCATGGCCATCGCCGCCCCTGCCGCTGCGGCCACCAAGACCGACGCCGAAATGTATCAGGAGCGCGTCGAGGCGAATAAGGAATGGCTGAAATCCATCCCTGATTACGAGATGCGTCTTTATGAGCGCATCAAGAAACTGAACAACCGTGTCACCGTCACATCGAACACCATCATTGTTTTTATGCTGGCATTGTTTGTTGCGGCTCCTTTTTGGTTCCGCTTCGTACTCAATCGCTCAGGTGGGCTCGCCTCATCGGGAGTGGCGACCGGAAGCGGCGACCCCGGCCCAGCCCGCGACGCGGCGCGGATGGCGAAGCTCAAAGCCAATCAGATACTCTTGGCCGAAATGCTGACCTCGGTCGAAGATCGGCTGCGGGAAACGGACGAACGCCTTGCAGGAATGACGGGTGACCGTGCTGAGCTGCGAGCGACGCTCGAGAGGATTCGAGACGCGATCAAGACCATCGACGCCCAGCTTGAGGACTGACCGACCATGTGCGGCATCGTCGGCTTGACCGGAGACAAAGCCGGTCAGCCGCGCCTGCTGGATGCCATGATGGCAGCCATCCATCACCGCGGTCCCGATGGCGAGGGGCGGTTCATCGAAGACGGCATTGCCATTGGTCACAAGCGCCTTGCGATCATCGACATCGCAGGGGGCGTTCAACCCATG
>JADFZD010000366.1 GCA_015232705.1 Magnetococcales bacterium
CCATGAAACCCGCATCCATACCTGATCGGGTTTCATGGGGCATGTTTGGAGAGGACGAACGAGATATGAACACCCATGCGCGCTATGATTTTGCCAGTTTGTTGCCAAAATGGCTGGCTGGTTCGCTGTTGACCATCGGCGTGATCGTGACCGCAGTTCAGTCCTACACCGGCAACCTCATGGTGGGCGGATATCGGTTTGGATATTTTATTCTTTTAATGGGGGGGTGTATCCTCTCGTGGTGGGCGGCGCACCGTCGGCGTTTCAGGTTTTCCTGGTGGCTTCTGGCCTTTCTGGTGGTGGATCTGGCATTCGGGGTGACGACCCACAAGCTGTCACGGAACCAGGGACTGGGCCGCTCCTTTTTGCCGGAAAATGCCACGCAAGGGCGGTTTCACCATCATCCATTGCTGCAAGTCGTGCCGACTGCCGGTTACAGGGACCGGCGCAACCAGCACGACCCACACGGTTTGCGCCGCACAGGAGAGATTGTGCCCGATTTGCCATCGATTGCGGCAGTGGGAGGATCGACCACCTATGACATCGGGCTCAAAAACGGCGCGACCTGGCCAGATCGCCTGGAGGGACTCTTGGCAGGTGGGGCCAATGTGCTCAACTTCGGCGTGCCAGGGTACAGCAGTGCGGAACAACTGATCCAGACCGCATTCTATCTGGATCTCTCCCGGTTCAATATGCGCTGCGCCATTTATTATCTGGGGTGGAACGATATCCGCAATGCCCATCTGCCGGATCTGGATCCGGGGTATGCTGATTTTCACCTTCCGTCGCAAATCGACAATCTGGACGCGCGTAGCCGTAGTTTTCTGAACTATTTTTCCACCGGTATGATGTTGAATCGCTTTTTTCACCTGCTGTTCGATACCCTGCCGGTAGCGCCCGATTATCGGGCGCGCGCAGCGGTCAGCGGCGCGGATGGGCGTCTGGAGTCCCATTTTCGGCGTCATGTCATCGACATCGCCCTATTGGCCAGGGCGCGGGGGATGAAAGCGCTGTTTGTGGGGCAACTGCTCAATCCCTCTGCGTTGACGGGCGAGGGTCGTTATGGCTGGCTGCCCCTGGTGGCTGATCGGGATGTCCCGGCGTTGCAACGGCGCTTCAATGAAATTCTGGATCAGGCTGGCCAAGAACATGGATTCGACGTGAAAATTCTGGATCAAGCAGGATTCTCGACCGATGATTTTGTCGATAACGGTCATTTTTCCGAGAGTGGTGCCATGAAATTTGCCGGGTATCTGGAAGCCTGGAGTCGCGCCAACTGTCTGAGTCGTTGAACCTGGTAGCCGCCATTCAAGGTCCCTATGTTTCTATCAGGCTTGTTTCGTCTCGTAGAGCCGCATCTCCGCAAGCGGGCTTGAGTGATTCAGTAATCTGAAGTCGGGATTCCGCCTTCGCGGAAAGGCCAGAATCGAACATTTCAGTTTGGTGATGCCTCTGGGCATTCCTGTCGCAGGATGGCCGATTGGCTTGTTATTGTATCAAGGGTTCAATGTGGTCGTGTATGAGAATAGAACACTCCCGGATGCGGGATCGAAGTGATCCCCCGTAAAGCAAAAAGGCGCATCCAGTCAGGATGCGCCTTTTTGGTCAAGCAAGAAAATCAACGACAAATCATCGTACCGTGGCGCACCCGAGGGCAGAACACGGGGACGGGGAAAGAGGTCTCTCCCGCCGGCAGATCGATTACGAGATCTGCACCACGATGTCGTGCAACACGTCCGCGGCTTCGGCCATGCGATCCGCCGTGTTGGAGAGGTGACGATACAGTTCGCGACGCTTGAAGATCTCGATCACATGGGACAGGGCCTCCGAATGGGCGCGCGCTTCGTTGTTGTCCAGGGCACGCAGGTGGGCGTCAACCTGGAACAGATCGCTGATCGCGCGACGATAGGCCTTCTCGGTGTTGCGCTCGGCCTTGCGGACCGCTTCGGCGTCCTGATCGGCCAGAGCCGGAGTGACACCCAGCTTCTGGAAACCACGCTTGAGGGCATCGACACCCTCACGCATCATCTGCACCATCTCGCGGGTGTGCTC
>JADFZD010000367.1 GCA_015232705.1 Magnetococcales bacterium
GGATGCCCTGGTTTCCAACCCGATGAGCACGCCGATCACCAGCACCGCCCAGACAAGCGCCTTCTCGCAAGCCGGTGACGCGGCGGGCGAGGTGTTCCGCCGCCTGGCCTCCTCGGCCGGTCTGGCGACCCCGAACGCTGTGAGCACGTTGATGCAAAGTTTTGGCGCATCGCTCGCTGGCTCGACCAGCAGTGTGACTGTCGGCGCCAACGTGATCACCCCCTCCACGCTCCAGGCGATGGTGAGCAGCCAGCGCGCCCTGGTGACCGCTGAAGTCTTGGCTGGCACCCTGGTACGTAACGTGACCAGTTCTACTGCCACAAACGGGACCTTGGGAACCGGCGCCAATCTGACGACGAGCGGCACGGAAGGCCTGATCAGCTCCATTACCTCATCGACTACGGCCAAGACTCAGTTGGCTTCGGATGTCTCCACCGCCATCGCTGCCGGCGTGATCACCGCCGGGTCTACGTTGGCCACTCAGTTGACCGCAGTCTCCACCAGCACGACCGCAGTCACCGCCGCGCCTGTGACAACCACCGTTCCCACTGCTGCCGTGGATCTCGCCACCGTGAAAACCAATGCGAACGCAGCGGTGAACGCCACGAGCTTCATCGTGCATCCCAGTGTGACCGTGACCGATTACCCGGCTGGTACCACAGCTTCCGCCACCAATCAGACGCTGAGTCAGATCGTGGATAGCGCCACCGGTGTCATGACCGCCGATGTCCCGACTGCGTTGAGCGCCTCCAACCTGACTGCCGTCGGAAATGGTGGCGGCAAGGCGCCGATCATCACCTTCTCGCTGGGCCAAAGCCTTGCCAACAACAAGGGGACGGGTTCAGCCACGGTGACTGCCCTGCTCAAGGATGGCACCACCGCGACCCGCACCACCGGACAGCGCCAGATCATGGCCTCCACCAGCTACAACTGGACCAGCGATGGCACCACGCTCACGCTGACCGCGCCGGCCAATGGCGTGGCTTCTGTGAGTTACTACACCACGGCGGCCACGGCGGAAGCCTCCACCACCATCACCAATGTGGATGCCGATCTTCTGACCGTCACTGGCGGAACCGGCGCCCAGATTCCAGCGAGCATGAATCTGAAGGTTGCCTCGCTCTTCAGCAACAAGATGCCCACCGCTGCCTCCATGACCCCGAGCGGTTCGGCGGGCAATTATTTCTACAAGGTGACCATCGCCGGTATTCCTCTGGCGGCCTGTGCCTCCACGGATACCAACTGCAGCACGACGAGCGCTACGCCCTTCACCATGGTTCAGGGCACGATTTCCGCGCGGTAGTCTCTGTCAAGATGTCTGTGTCAAAAAAAGCGCGCCCCATGTGGGCGCGTTTTTTTTGCGTGATCCCGTGTGATTTGTTATGCTGTCATGGTTTTTCCAGATCCCCAACCGTCGTGCTCTCAGGACACAATCGCGATGCTGAAAAAAGTCGGATGGATGATGGCGGTTTCCGGGGTTGCGCTGTCGGCTATCTCCCACGCTGCGCCACTGGATGAGTTTCTCACCGCCAACCCTGGTTTTGATCCGCTGCATGGCGAGGGGGAGATCGGCGCGGACATGATGAACCGCACTGTGGATCTCTTCAAGATGCGTGGCGATCCCGATCCACGCAACAATGCCATCGGTGATTACCGAGGGTTACACGCACGCGGCGGTTTGGCCTTGACCCGTCGTTTGTGGGTCGATGGCGGGGCCTGGAGTCGCAAGATCATCACCCCATATGACAGTGGTGAGAGCTTCGCTTTGCATGGCGCGGCACAGTTTCAGGTCTTGCAACCCCTGGGTGCTTTTCCGGCGTTGGCCTTGCGCCTGAGCGGTTGGCGCGACTCCGCCGCCGAGGCCGTGAAGGGATCTCCCACCTCGATCACCCAGGGGGATTTGAGCGTCACGGCCAATGGCATCCGCATCGACTCACCCCGCGATGAGCAGGTGCAGATCGATCTGATAGGTACCTGGACGCTTCCCCGCAACACCGCCTTATCGACATTCGTCAGTTATGGCAAAAGCAGCGTCAATTTTGATCA